>NZ_DAOLKE010000183.1:1515-7163 GCF_035331805.1 Plasticicumulans sp.
TCAGCCGTCACGCCACGCCGGCGCCCGCTTGTCGAGAAACGCCGAAACCCCTTCGCGGCCCTCGGGGCTGGCGCGCAGGCGGGCGATGCGTCGGGCGGTGTCGTCGATCAGCGCCGCGTCGAGCGGGCGGCCGGCCACGTCGCGCACCAGCCGCTTGGCTTCGCGCATCGCCTGCGGACCGTTGCCGGCGAGCGTCGCCAGCAGTTCATCGACGCGCGCCGCCAGCCGTTCTGGCGCGACCACTTCGTGCACCAGCCCGAGCCGCAGCGCGGTCGCGGCGTCAAAGGCTTCGGCCGTGACGCACCAGCGCCGTGCCTGACGCGCGCCGATCGCGGCGACCACGTACGGCGAGATCACCGCCGGGATCAGCCCGAGCCGGGTTTCGGACAGACAGAAACTCGCGGTTTCGGCGGCGATCACGACATCGCAGCAGGCGATCAGCCCGACCCCGCCGCCATACGCCGCGCCCTGCACCTGAGCGATGACCGGCTTCGACAGGCCATCGAGCGTGCGCATCAGTTCGGCCAGCGCGCGGGCGTCAGCGAGGTTCTGCGCCTCGTCGTAAGCAGCCATGCGCCGCATCCAGTGCAGGTCGGCGCCGGCTGAAAAGCTTTTGCCGGCCGCGGCGAGCACGACGATGCGGACCGAATCATCGGCGTCGAGGCGCCGTAATTCCGCCGTCAGCTCGGCGATCAGCGCGTCGTCGAAAGCGTTATGCAGTTCTGGACGATGAAGCGTAACGATTGCGACATGCCTTGCAGTCAAACTAGCTTCAATAGCCATACGATTCACGCCATGCATCCGGGCGGAACTTCAGGAATTCAGGGTGTGCGCCTGCAATCTTACCCCGAGTGCATTCAACAACTTGGCTATCGTTTCGTATCTTGGTTTTGCGCCGGGAGCAAGCGCCTTGTACAGACTTTCCCGACCGAGACCGGTTTCCCTGGCCAATTGAGCAATGCCGCGCGCCTTGGCAACATTTGCCAGTGCGGCCAACAGTACGTCGGGGTCTGGGTCCTCCAGGGCAGCCGACAGATATTCGGCAATGACTTCCTCATTGTCGAGATAATCCGTTGCATCATATCTGGAAAATGTAGTCATGGCGCGTCCCCGAGCAGTTTGACAATAGCCTTGGCGCGCCTGATATCCTTTTTCTGCGTTGACTTGTCGCCACCGAGCAGCAGGAAGATCATCAGTCGGCCACGTATCGTGAAATAGACCCGATAGCCGGGTCCGACATGCACGCGCATCTCATGTACGCCATCGCCGACCGATGCGCAGTCGCCGAGATTGCCGCGTTCGGCTGAATCGATACGGGACAGAATCCGCGCTTTGCCGGTATGGTCATTGAGAGCGGAAAGCCACGCATCGAAATCGCTGGATCTGAGCACGGTGTACATGGCGTCAACCGTATCCGACTGGATACAGACTGACAAGCCGCTTCTTGATTCCGTCCGCTTGCCGTCTCACATCCGGAACACCCCGAACCCCGTCCTTTCGATCGGCCGGTTCAGCGCCGCCGAAATGCCGAGGCCGAGCACCCGGCGCGTGTCGGCCGGATCGATGATGCCGTCGTCCCAGAGCCGGGCGCTGGCGTAGTACGGGTGGCCCTGGGTTTCGTACTGCGCGCGGATCGGCGCCTTGAAGGCATCCTCGTCTTCGGCGCTCCACTGGCCGCCGTCGCGTTCGATCGCCTCGCGCTTCACCTGCGCGAGCACGCCGGCGGCCTGCTCGCCGCCCATGACGCTGATGCGCGCGTTCGGCCACATCCACAGGAAGCGCGGCCCGTAGGCGCGCCCGCACATGCCGTAGTTGCCGGCCCCGAAGCTGCCGCCGATCAGCACCGTGAACTTCGGCACCTGCGCGCAGGCGACGGCGGTGACCATCTTCGCGCCGTCCTTGGCGATGCCGCCGGCCTCGTAGCGGCGCCCGACCATGAAGCCGGTGATGTTCTGCAGGAACACCAGCGGGATGCCGCGCTGGCAGCAGAGCTCGACGAAGTGCGCGCCCTTCAGCGCCGCCTCCGAGAACAGCACGCCGTTGCTGGCGACGATGCCGACCGGATAGCCGTACAGGTGCGCGAAGCCGGTGACCAGCGTCGGACCGTACAGCGCCTTGAACTCGTCGAACTCGCTGGCATCGACGAGGCGCGCGATGACCTCGCGCACGTCGTAGGGCTGGCGCGGATCGGCCGGGATCACGCCGTGCAGCTCTTCGGGCGGATGCAGCGGCTCGCGCGCCGGCAGCAGCGCGAGTCCGACGGGCTTGACGCGGTTCAGGTTCGCGACCGCGCGCCGCGCCAGACCGAGCGCGTGCGCATCGTCGAGCGCGTAGTGATCGGTGACGCCCGAGCGGCGGCAGTGCACGTCGGCACCGCCGAGTTCCTCGGCACTGACCACCTCGCCGGTCGCGGCGCGCACGAGCGGCGGGCCGGCCAGGAAGATCGTGCCCTGAGCACGCACGATGATCGATTCGTCGGCCATCGCCGGCACGTAGGCACCGCCGGCCGTGCACGAGCCCATGACCACGGCAATCTGCGCGATGCCGAGCGCCGAGAGCGTCGCCTGGTTGTAGAAGATGCGGCCGAAGTGCTCGCGATCCGGAAAGACCTCGTCCTGGTTCGGCAGGTGCGCACCGCCGGAATCGACCAGGTACACGCAGGGCAGATGGTTCTCGCGCGCGATCTCCTGCGCGCGCAGGTGCTTCTTCACCGTCAGCGGGTAGTAGGTGCCGCCCTTGACCGTGGCGTCGTTGGCGACGATCACGCATTCACGGCCGTGGATGCGGCCGATGCCGGTAACGAGCCCGGCGGCCGGCACCGGCTCGGCGTACACCCCGTGCGCGGCGAGCTGCGAGCACTCCAGGAACGGCGAGCCGACGTCGAGCAGCGTGCGGATGCGCTCGCGCACCGGCAGCTTGCCGCGCGCGACGTGCCGGCGCATCGCCGCATCGCCGCCGCCGCGCGCGATGTCCGCGACCTGCGCGCGCAGGTCGGCGACCAGCGCGGCCATGGCTTCGGCATTGCGGCGGAACTCCCCGGCGCGCGGGTTCAGGCTCGAATGCAGCGTGCTCATCGGCAGGCTCCGGGCGGGACGGCGGCGCGAATCTAGTTGACGCACGCGTCAGCCGCCTGCCGCTGGTGCATCGGCGTCTGGCTGGCATGTGCCGCATGCGTCCGCCGGCCGGAGCTGGCTATAAGCGCAACACCACGCTGATCCCCCCGGCGTTCCTTCCCCCCTGCCCGGCCGGCGTGTCACGGCCGAGGAGTTGTTCGCGATGATCCAGGCGTTTGCCGTGCTGCTGTTCTTCCAGTTCCTCGGCGAGGTCGGTGTGCAGGGCTTCGGCCTGCCGTTTCCGGGGCCGCTGCTCGGCATGCTGCTGCTGTTCGTGGCGCTGCTCGTGCACGGGCGCGTGCCCGAAGGGCTGCGGGCACTGTCGCAGTCGCTGATCGGCAACCTGATGCTGCTGTTCATCCCGGCGGTCAGCGGCGTGATGATCCACTGGCAGAAGGTCGCCGCCGATGGCGTGGCCTTCGTCGTCTCCGGCGTGCTGGCGACGGCGCTGACGCTGGTCGTGACCGCGCTGCTGCTGAAGCATCTGCTGGCACGACGGGCGCACGGCGACGCGGATAACGGTCCGGATGCGGGTACGCCGTCATGAACGACCTGTTCCAGCTCTGGGTGTATCTGGCCGCCTCGCCGCTGCTGTGGCTGCTCGTGACCGTGCTCGCGTATCTGACCGGCGTCTGGCTGTTTCGCATCAGCAAGGCCAATCCGCTGTTCACGCCGGTGCTGGTCGGCGTCGTCATCGTGGTTTCGGTGCTGCTCGTGACCGGCACGCCGTATCCGGTGTACTTCGAGGGCGCGAAGTTCGTGCACTTCCTGATCGGCCCGGCGACCGTGGCGCTGGCCGTACCGCTGTACAGCGTGTTCGGCCGGCTGAAGACGATGCTCCGGCCGCTGCTGATCGCGCTGTTCGCCGGCGCGCTGACCTCGATCGGCAGTGCCATCGGCATCGCCTGGGCGCTCGGTGCCTCGCGCGCGACGCTGATGTCGCTGGCGCCGAAGTCGGTGACGATGCCGATCGCGATGGGCGTGGCCGAGCGCATCGGCGGCATCCCGTCGCTGGCGGCGGTGGCGGTGGCGGTGACCGGCATCTCCGGCGCGATGATGGCGCGCGGCCTGCTGAACCGCCTGCGCATCGAGGACATGGCCGTGCGCGGCTTCGCCGCCGGACTGGCGGCACACGCGGTCGGCACCGCCCGCGCCCACCAGATCCACCCGGACGCCGGTGCCTTCGCGGCGCTGGCGATGGGGCTGAACGGCATCGTCACCGCGCTGCTGCTGCCGTTGCTGGTGCGGCTGTCCGGCTGAACGACCGCGGCCGGACAAATGAGAACGGATGACAAATACGGCCGATCGCGTTATTGAGGCGCGGTCCGTCCCTTCCCTGTTCCTGTCAAAGGCCCGCAACGATGCAAGGCAACCCGCAGATCATCGCCACCCTGAACCAGCTGCTGACCGGCGAACTGAGCGCGGCCGACCAGTACCTGTACCACGCGCACCGCTACCTCGACTGGGGCCTGCACGCGCTCTGGGAGCGCACGCACCACGAGATGGAAGAGGAACGCCAGCACGCGCAGGTGCTGATCGAACGCATCCTGTTCCTCGAAGGCAGGCCCGATGTCGCCAGCCGCGATCCGCTCGCGCTCGGCAGCGATGTCGAGTCGATGCTGAAGAACGACCTTGCGCTCGAATACCAGGTGGTCGGCGCCCTGCGCGCCGCGATCGCGCAGTGCGAGCAGCTCGGCGACTACCAGACGCGCAACGAACTGCTGCCGCTGCTCGCCGACACCGAGGAAGACCACGCGCACTGGCTGGAGCAGCAGCTCGGCCTGATCGACCGGATCGGGCTGGAGAACTACCTGCAGTCGCAGATGGGCCAGGCGCCGTCGGCGAGCTGATCCCGCGGTTTTTCCATCATCCCTGAAAAGCCAGCGCCCCGACCGGCAGACGGTCGGGGCGCTGGCTTTTCAGGCTTTCAGCCGATGCGGGCGATGATCAGCCCTGCGCCGGCCACGTGAACGTGATCTTGCTCATGCGTTCGCCGACGTGGACGGTCTTCGAGTAGTGCTGGCCGAAGCCCTGGGCATCGACCTTGTATTCGCCGGGCGGCAGCTGCACGAACAGCATCGGGCCGTTCGGCACGGTTTCGAGCACGGTCGAACCCTTGTGGTCGCTGATGCGGATCTGCGCATCGCTCAGGAACGAACCGTTGGCCGTCGCCAGCGTGATGCCGAGATTGAACTGGTTCTCGACCTGATTCATCGCGGTGCGTTCTTCATCGCCGACACCGCCGCTCAGGTAGCGGATCGTGCCGGACTGCTGGATCACCGGCATTTCGGTCGGCGCTGCCGCCAGCACCATGGTCGAGCCGACCGCCGAACCGGCTGCAGCCGTGGTGGCGAAACCGAGGGCGATGATGCCGAGGGCGATACCGCGGCCGCGAACAGGCATGTTCATGATGGCTTCCTCCGGGGGGATGGCAAAGGCCCATCAGGGCGAGCACCTGCATCGACCACCCGCGGTGCGCCGGGTTCCGGCAGCCGACGCAAGTACCTGAAAACCCGGTACATCGCTGATCAGGAG
>NZ_DAOLKE010000184.1:0-7136 GCF_035331805.1 Plasticicumulans sp.
CCGCAGGCGGCACGGCCTCCGGCACGGCCACCGGCACCGCCGTGAAGCCGGCCGCCGCCGCGGGGCCGGCCTCACCGCCGCCCGGCAGCTTCGATGCCAGCTGGTTGACCGCCATCACCGCCTGCTGCGGTGTCAGGCCCGGCCGGCCACCGCCGGTGCCGGCCTCGGCCGCGGCGATCGCCTGCTCGATCTCGGCCGGCGGTTCGCCCTGCGGACGCTTGCTGCTGTCGGCTGCCACCGCCTGCACCGGGGCAGCACCCGGCGTCACGGCGCCCGGAATCTGTGCCACGGACGACTGCGCGGCCGCCGGAGCCGGCGACTGATGCACGCGGTACTGCCAGATGCCGACGCCGGCGAGCACGGCGACCGCCACGCCGCCGGCGAGTGGCGCAAACACCGGACTGCGCAGCAGCGCCCGCAGCTTGGTCATGCGGGTGATGCCGAGCTGCTGCTCGGCGCGCTTGCGGCCGATCTCGCGCAGGCGCTCGTGCTCGCGCTGGCGCTGCTGCTCGATTTCGGCGGCCTCGGCCTCGCTGATGCGCGCCTCCAGCTTGCGCCGCTCGGCGTCAAGCACGTCCTTGATCTCGCGCACCTCGTCGAACTTGCTGCCGATCACGCCGCAGGACTTGCAGGTATCGGGCGCGAGCGGATCGACTTCCTGCTCGTGGTGGCAGGCGGGGCAGCGGTAGGTGTGCGCCTGCGGTGCTTCGAGCTCGACCGGCAGCAGGCTCAGGGATTCGGGATAGAGCTTGGCCTCGATGCCGACGCCGGCGAGCGCCTTGCGCAGGCGCTCTCCATCCGCCTTGTCGAGACCGCCGGCCAGCGCCAGACGCTCGCCGCAGAGCACGCGGTCGGCGAGCCGCTCGATGTCTTCGGGTTCGCCTTCCAGCAGGCCGGTCATCAGCGCGCGCGCCGGGCCGCGCGGCCGGCCTTCCTGGAAGCCGTAGGTCGTGAGTCGGTAGGTGATCGCCATGACTGGCTTGCTCCTCGGGCTGCGTCAGTGCATCCGCCGGGCGGTGCCGCTGCGTGATGCCACGGTCCGTGTCGTTTCCTGTGAGGTTTCGCCGATGCCCGGGTCTGGCCCCGGCCGGGCACGGCGAAGTCGGGGCAGGCTTCAATATCACCGGCCTGTGACAGGGACAAGCGGCAGCCGGCGTAGTGCAGCCGGCCGGAGCCTCGCGGGCATTTCACATCGCGCAAGCGCTTCGCTACGCTGCATCGATGCCCGCCTCCGCCGCCCTGCTCCCCGTCCTCGCCGCCCTCGGCCCGGTGTTCGGGCTGATCGCGCTCGGCACCGTGCTGCGCCGCTGCGGCTTTCCGGGCAGCGGCTTCTGGCAGCCGGCCGAGCGGCTGAGCTACTACCTGCTGCTGCCGGCGCTGCTGCTGCGCGAGCTGGCGCGCGCCGACTTCGGCGCGCTGGCCGTCGGCGGCGTGGTCGTCGCGCTGCTCGCGACGATCGCGCTCATGAGCGTGCTGGCGCTGCGGCTGCGCCGCTGGCTGGGCAACGACGGGCCGGCCTTCGGCGCGAGCTTCCAGGGCGTGATCCGGCTCAACACCTACGTCGGGCTGGCGACGGCACTGCCGCTGTACGGGGCCGCCGGCGGCGCGCTGGCGGCGCTCGCCCTGGCGGTCATGGTGCCGGTCGTGAACCTGCTGAGCGTCCTCGTCATCACGCACGCGCTCGGGCAGGCCCGGCCGGCCCACCTGCTGCGCCAGCTCGCCGGCAACCCGCTGATCCTCGCCTGCGCGGCCGGCATCGCGCTGAACGTCTCGGGCCTCGGCCTGCCGCCGGGCAGCGAGGGCTTCACGCGCATCCTCGCGCAGGCAGCACTGCCGCTCGGGCTGCTGGCGATGGGTGCGGCGCTGCAGCTCGCGGCCGTGCGCGGGCGGGCCCCAGCGATCACGGTGACGGTGCTGCTGAAGCTCGTGCTGGCGCCGCTGCTCGCCGCCGCGCTGGCGAGGCTCTGCGCGCTGCCGGCGCTGGAGAGCGCCGTCGTCGTGCTGTTCGCGGCGCTGCCCTCGGCGCCGTCGGCCTACATCCTCGCGCGTCAGCTCGGGGCCGATGCGCCGCTCGCGGCGGTGGTGATCACGGTCGAGACGCTGGCGGCGATGCTGACGCTGCCGCTGGTCGTGCTGCTCTGCGCAGGGCCGCATTCATGACAGCGCCGCAGTCGCAGGAACCGGCGGCCGGCGTCGCTGGCCTGCCGCGCGGTCTGCGCGTGACGGTGATCGTCGGTGCCGTGCTGGTGCTCGCGGCGCTGGTGATGCTGGTCGCGGCGCTGCTGACGCGCCAGTCCGCCCTCGCCGAGCTGCGTGCCGAGGCGGCGCCGGCGCTGCAGCGCTCGGTCAGCAGCCTGCAGGGCCTGCTCGACACCTACCAGATCCTGCCGCGCGTGCTGGCGCGCGAGCCGCTGATCCTGAACCTGTACGCGACCCCGGCGCTGTCACCGGCCACGCGCGAAACCGCCAACGAGTTCCTGTCGGCCTTCAACGCCGCGGCCGGGGCCTCCGAGACCTACGTGCTCGATGCGCTCGGCAACACGATCGCGGCCAGCAACTCCGAATCGCCGGTGTCCTTCGTCGGGCGCAACTTCGCGTTCCGGCCCTACTTTCATCTCGCGATCGCCGGCTGGGCCGGGCTGTACTTCGCGCACGGCACGACCTCGAACCGGCCCGGGTTCTATTTCTCGTATCCGGTCAAGTCGAGCGGCGGCGACGCGGTCGGGGTCGCCGTGGTCAAGATCGGTCAGGAGCGCCTGGAATCGGCCTGGTCGCAGAGCGCCACGCCGATCCTGGTCACCGATGCCGCCGGCGTGGTGTTCATCACCAACCGCGAGGACTTCCGCTATCACGCGCTGCGGCCGCTGCCGCCGGTGCTGGCCGCCGAGCTGGTCGGCTCGCGCCAGTACGGCGACGGGCCGCTGGCGCCGCTGCCGGTGGTCGGCGAGCGCGAGTTCGACGGCGTGCGGCTGGTCAGCCTGCATGAGGGCCGGCGCAGCGTCGAATACCTGCTGGCGAAGGCGCCGGTGCCGAACACCGACTGGGAGGTCTCGGTGCTGGTGCCGACGGCGACGGTCGAGGAGCAGGTCGGCGTCGCGGTGCTGCTGGCCGGCTCGGCGAGCGCGATCGCGACGCTGTTCGGGCTGATGCTGGCGCAGAAGCGCCTGCGCACGCACGAGCGGCTCGCCTATCAGGCGCGCGTCGCCGAGGCGCTGCGCGAGTCGCACGACCGGCTGGAGGCGCACGTCGTCGAGCGCACGCGCGATCTGGTCGAGGCCAACCAGCGGCTGTCGCGCGAGATCCAGGAACGCGAGCGCGCCGAGCAGATCGTGCTGAAGACGCAGAACGAGCTGATCCAGGCGAGCAAGCTCGCCGCGCTCGGCCAGCTCGCCGCCGGCATCGTCCACGAGCTGAACCAGCCGCTGGCGGCGATCCGCGCCTACGCCGCCAACGCCCGCACCTTTCTGGAGCGCGGGCGGCCCGAGGCGGCGAGCGGCAACCTCGACCTGATCGGCGAGCTGACCGAGCGCATGGCGACGCTGACCGCGGAGCTGAAGACCTTCGCGCGGCGCACCTCGGACGAGGTCGCCGACATCGACCTGCGCGCCTCGGTCGGGCGCGCGCGCGCGCTGCTCGACCCGCGGCTGCGCCGCGACGGCATCGAACTGCACATCGAACAGCCCGACACGGCGCTGACCGTGCGCGCCAACGCCATCCGCATCGAGCAGGTGCTCGTGAACCTGCTGAAGAACGCCGCCGACGCGCTGCTGGAGGCCGCAACGCCGGTTCCGCGCATCGGGCTGCGCCTGCAGGCCGACCCGGCCGCGCGGCGTGCACGCCTCGTCGTCACCGACAACGGCCCCGGCATCCCGCCCGAAGCGCTCGGGCAGCTGTTCGACCCCTTCTTCACGACCAAGCCGGTCGGCGAGGGCCTCGGGCTCGGGCTGTCGATCAGCTACGGCATCGTCCAGAACCTCGGCGGCACGATCCGCGCCGAAAACCTCGCCGGCGGCGGCGCCTGCTTCACCGTCGAACTGCCGCTGCCGGCCCCGCAGCCGCTGGAGTCCGCATGAACCCGACCGTCCTCGTCGTCGATGACGAACCGCACGTGCGCCTGGCCGCGGTGCAGACGCTGGAACTCGAAGGCATCACCGCCGAGCCGCTCGCGTCGGCCGCCGCGGCGCTGGCGCGGCTGTCGCCGGAGTTCGACGGCATCGTGGTCTCGGACGTGCGCATGCCGGGCATGGACGGGCTGGCGCTGCAGCGCGCCGTCGCCGCGCTCGATCCGGAGCTGCCGGTGGTGCTGGTCACCGGCCACGGTGACATCGCGATGGCGGTGCAGGCGATCCGCGACGGTGCCTATGACTTCCTGGAAAAACCTTTCCGCACCGAGGCGCTGCTCGACATCGTGCGCCGCGGCCTCGACAAGCGCGCGCTGACGCTGGAGAACCGCCGGCTGCGGCGCGAGCTGGCCGCGCACCGCGAGGGCGACGCGCTGCTGCTCGGGCGCAGCCCCGGCATCGCACGCCTGCGCGCGGCGATCGACAACCTCGCCGATACCGGCGCCGACGTGCTGATCGAGGGCGAGACCGGCGCCGGCAAGGAGGTGGTCGCGCGCCTGCTGCACCAGCGCAGCCACCGGCGCGGGCAGGCCTTCGTCGCGCTCAACTGCGGCGCGATTCCCGAGACCATCTTCGAGTCCGAGCTGTTCGGCCACGAGGCCGGCGCCTTCACCGGCGCCAGCGGCCGGCGCGTCGGCAAGCTCGAACACGCGCACGGCGGCACGGTGTTCCTCGACGAGATCGAATCGATGCCGCTGGCGCTGCAGGTCAAGGTGCTGCGCGCGCTGCAGGACCGCATGATCGAGCGGCTCGGCTCGAACCGCGGCGTCGCGCTCGACATCCGCGTCGTCGCCGCGACCAAGGTCGACCTGCGCGTCGCGGCGCGCGAGGGCAGGTTCCGCGAGGACCTGTATTACCGGCTCAACGTCGTCAAGCTGGCGATCCCGCCGCTGCGCGAGCGGCGCGAGGACATCCCGCTGCTGTTCCGGCATTTCGTGCTGAAGGCCGCCGAACGCTACCGGCGCGAGCCACCCGAGGTCGCCGGCGACACGCTGGCGGCGCTGATGAGCGAGCCGTGGCCCGGCAACGTCCGCGAACTCGCCAACGCCGCCGACCGCTTCGTGCTCGGTCACCTGCTCGGTCCGGCCGCGCTCGCCGCCGGCGCACCGGCGCAGTCGCTGCCCGATCAGGTCGCGGCCTTCGAGCGCATCGTCATCGTGCAGGAGCTCGAACGCCAGGACGGCAACGTCGTCGCCACCGCCGATGCGCTCGGCGTGCCGCGCAAGACGCTGTACGACAAGCTGAAGAAGTACGGCCTGCGCCGCGAGGACGGTTTCCGCTGAAGCCCGTGCCGCTTCAGGCCGCGGCCGGCGCGTGGCCGTTCCGGTGCCGGGCGGCGAAGCCTGCACACCGGCAAGGCACGCAGGCTTCGGCAGACACCGGCGCGGGTCCCGGCCAGCCCTGGATGACCGGCAGTCCGCTCAGCCCGGCACGCATCGTGCTATGTATGTTCACCCCGGCGATGGAGTGCCGGCACACGGGCCACTCCCCCCGGATGACCCGTGTACCAGCGTCCGGACACCCCCGTCCGGAAAACCTCAGGCATGACCGGCCGTGACGGCCCCGTCAGGCGCACCCGCCGTGAGCACGGCGCGCTCCGGCCGGGCCGGCGCCGGGAAACGACCGCCCGCTGCCGCTCGCCCGGACGCGCCTCAGCGACGCCAGAACGGCTTGGCGGCCTCGCTCAGCGCATCGGCGCGGCTCATGCCGATGTCGGTGAGTGCGTGCTCGTCGAGCCGGACCAGGGCGCGGCGCTCCCTGGCGCGCATCACCCACAGCCGCAGCAGTTTCAGCGCGCCGACGAACCGCGACGGGGATTCGATGTCGACGCGCACCGGTACCATCAGGCCGCTGCCGCTGATGGCGTTGACGAGATGACCGGCACCCGGATGAACGACGAAACGACTGAACATGATGACCACCTGCAACAGCCCCGATCGGTCGCCTCGCGTCAATGCACTGTTTCGGTTCACACCATCCCTGTGACGCGACGACCAACCAATGACTTGTAACGATTTGCACCAATTTGAAACAGTACCGCTCTTTGTTGGTGCAATGCTGGTCCGCACCCGCGGCGCCTGCAAACGACAAAATCTCACCCTCGCACAAATCCGGGTTTAACGAAGATGGCCTATCGCCTGCCGCCCCTGAACGCCCTGCGCGCCTTCGAAGCCGCCGCCCGCCATCTGAGTTTCAGCAAGGCCGCCGAGGAACTGTTCGTGACGCCGGCGGCGATCAGCCACCAGATCAAGTCGCTGGAGGAGTTCCTCGGCGTGCAGCTGTTCCGGCGCATGAACCGCGCGCTGGCGCTGACCGACGCCGCGCAGGCCTGCCTGCCGCGGCTGCGCCAGGGCTTCGATGCGCTGTCCGAGGCCGTCGATCTCGTGCGCGCGCAGGAAGACAGCGGCCTGCTGACCGTCAGCCTGACGCCATCGTTCGCGGTCAAGTGGCTGGTGCCGCGGCTCGACCGCTTCTCGGCGCTGCACCCGAACATCGAGATGCGCATCGCCGCCAGCAGCCGCCAGCTCGACCTGCGCGGCGGCGGTCAGCGCAGCACGACTGATCTGGTCGATTTCCGGCGCGAGGACGTGGACCTCGCGATCCGCTTCGGCAGCGGCGACTACCCGGATTTCCACGTCACCAAGCTGTTCTCGGTGCACGCGACGCCGCTCTGCAGCCCGGCGCTGCTGAAGCGCAACCCGCTGAACGAGCCGGCCGATCTCGCACAGCACGTGCTGCTGCACGACGAGACCGTCTACGGCCCCGAATACACGCCGGAGCGCGAACCGATGTGGCGCGTGTGGCTGCGCGCGGCCGGCGTCGCCGACCGGGTCGATGCCCGGCGCGGCCCGCACTTCAGCAGCGCCTCGCTGACCATCGAGGCCGCACTCGACGGTCAGGGCGTCGCGCTCGGCCTGCCGGTGCTGGCGCTGGCCGACATCCAGACCGGGCGGCTGGTCGCCCCGTTCGGCCGGCAGGTGCCGATCGAGTTCGCGTACTGGATCGTCTGCCCGA
>NZ_DAOLKE010000185.1:0-7125 GCF_035331805.1 Plasticicumulans sp.
GACCACGGCTTCGTCGGTCGGGGCGCTGCGGGCCAGGCCGGTCAGGCCGGCGGCGATCGCCACGAACGCGAGCAGCAGCGAGCGCAGCCGCGGCCGGCCGTCGGCGGGCTGGCGGGCAGCAGGAACGGAGACGGACGGGTCGGTTCGCATCGCGGCAGTCCTCACGCAGGGGGAGCGTTCGATCATTCGGGCAGGCCGGCGCGCAGCTGCGCGACGATCCACACGGCTTCGGCTTCGGTAAGCAGCCCGCGCCACGGCGGCATCGCCGTGTTCGGCCGGCCGTCGAGCACGGTCGCGACCAGCAGCGCATCGGTTTTGCCGGCCAGCGCCGAGGGCAGCAGCGGCGTGCCGAGCCCGCCCTTCAGCGTCATGCCGTGGCAGGAGCCGCAGTCCTGGCGCACGAGGTGGCGAAGCTCGCGCTGGCGCGCCGGCGACGGTTCGGCCGTTGCCGGCAGCGACGCCAGCGCGCAGCCGAGCGCGAGCGCGGGAAGCAGCAAGGTGCGGATTCGCATGGACGGCGGCTCCATGACAGTGCAGATGCCGCGCATTGCACCGCGCCGGAGCAGCCAGCGCCCTTGATACCCATCAAGCGGCAGGGAACTGGCGGGCGGGCAGAGGAGGTAGCAGGGAGTAGGGCAGGAGGTAATGCCGATCACATCAGAACGCTTTGCTTTTCAGCCCCTCGCCCCGCGTGGGCGCGGGGTTGGCGAACGGGGGAGAAAAACCATGCGTTTACCTGTGATCGCTGTAAGCGGTGAAGCGGGTACGGGTGTCTGCCGGTCGCCGGCCGCGTTCACCCGGTCTCCGGCACGAACACCGCCTGCGTCTCCTTGACCGTCTCCATCACCACGAAGCTGCGCGAATCGCGCACGCCCGGCAGCGTGCGCAGGAACAGGCCGAGCAGTTCGCGGTATTCGGCCATGTCGCCGATGCGCGCCTTCAGCAGATAGTCGAAGTTGCCGGAAACCAGGTGGCATTCCTGGATCTGCGGCAGGCCGGCGACGGCGGCGCGGAAGCGTTCGAAGATGTCGGGCGTCGTGTAGTCGAGGCTGATCTCGACGAACACCAGCAGGCTGGCACCGACCGCGGAGGGTTCCACCAGCGCCGCGTAGCCGCGGATGACGCCGTCCTTCTCCAGGCGGCGCACGCGCTCCAGACACGGCGACGGCGACAGCCCGACCGCCGCGGCCAGCTCGACCCAGGTCTGGCGGCCGGCGGCCTGCAACTGCTGCAGGATGCGCCGGTCGAGACGGTCGAGCCTGCGCGGTCCGCTCATTGCAGGCATTCCGGACACGGCCGCGGCGCAGGCTTTGCGGTCGCGGGGCGGGCAGTCTCGAATCTTCGGGGCATTCTGCTGTGCATGAGGTTCTGATCCGGAAAATCCACTGCAGTACGGCCGGTAACATAGTGCATGTTGCCGGTGCCGACCTTGTATGCCGTCGAAGCCGCCGGTTCCCCTGTCCAGTTTCAGCCGGCTGCGGGCCGGTCACGGGAGTGTGTTTGCCATGAAGATCGTCGTTCTGGGTGCCGGTGTCGTCGGCACGACCACCGCCTGGTACCTCGCGCAGGCCGGCCATCAGGTCATCGTGCTGGAGCGCCAGCCCGGACCGGCGCTGGAGACGAGCTACGCCAACGCCGGCCAGATCTCGCCCGGCTACTCGGCGCCGTGGGCCGGTCCCGGCGTGCCGGTCAAGGCGATCAAGTGGATGTTCATGGAGCATGCGCCGCTGGTGATCCGCCCGCGCATCAATCCGGCGATGTGGCGCTGGATGTGGCAGATGCTGATGAACTGCAACGCGAAGGATTACGAGCTCAACAAGTCGCGGATGATGCGGCTCGCCGAGTACAGCCGCGACCAGTTCATCAGGCTGCGCGCCGAAACCGGCCTGCACTACGACGACCGCCAGCAGGGCACGCTGCAGGTGTTCCGCACGCAGGCGCAGATCGACGGGGCGGCCAAGGACATCGCGGTGCTGAAGAGCCTCGGCGTGCCGCACGAGGTGCTCGACCGGGCCGGCTGCGTGGCCGCCGAGCCGGCGCTCGCGCTGGTCAGCGACAAGATCCAGGGCGGCCTGCGCCTGCCCGGCGACGAGACCGGCGACTGCTTCCAGTTCACCAACCGCCTCGCCGAGATGGCCGCGGCGCGCGGCGTCGAATTCCGCTACCGCACGGCGATCTTCGGGCTGGAGCGTAGCGGCGACGAGATCACCGCCGTGCTGACCAACCGCGGTCGCGAGACCGCCGATGCCGTGGTCTGCGCGCTCGGCAGCTATTCGACCAAGCTGATGCAGGAACTCGGCTACCACATCCCGGTGTTCCCGGTGAAGGGCTACTCGATCACCGTACCCGTTGTCGATCCGGAGTTCGCGCCGGTATCGACGGTCATGGACGAGACCCACAAGGTCGCGATCACGCGCCTCGGCGACCGCATCCGCGTCGCCGGCACCGCCGAGCTGACCGGCTACGACCTGCAGCTGACCAACGAGCGCGGCAACACCGTGCGCCACGTCGTCACCGACCTGTTCCCGCGCGGCGGCGACGTGAGCCGCGCCGAACTCTGGACCGGCCTGCGCCCGAACACGCCGGACGGCACGCCGATCATCGGCCGCACGCCGCTGAAGCGCCTGTGGCTGAACACCGGCCACGGCACGCTCGGCTGGACGATGTGCTGCGGCTCGGCGCGCGTGCTCACCGACCAGATCGGCGGACGCACGCCGGACATCGACACCGAAGGGCTGTCGATGGCGCGCTACGGCTGAGGGCGCTCACCGCCTGCCGGGGCCTGCGCATGCAGTCCCCCGTCCCGTTCACGAAGGCGCACGATAAGCGTCGATGACATTCCAGCGTCGCCGCCGCCTGCGGGAGGCGACGCACCGTACCTGCCCGGAGTCCCTGCCCGATGCGTCCCGCCCACGCCGTCATCGATCTCGCCGCGCTGCGGCACAACCTCGCCTGTGCCCGCGCCGCGGCACCGGGTGCGCGCGCCATCGCCATCGTCAAGGCCGACGGCTACGGCCACGGCGCCGCGCGCCTGCTGCCGGCACTCGCCGATGCCGACATGCTCGGCGTCGCCTGCATCGAGGAGGCGCTGGCGCTGCGCGCCGCCGGTGCCACGCAGCCGGTGCTGCTGCTCGAAGGCGTGTTCTCGGCCGACGAGCTGCCGGTGTGCGCCGAGCAGGATTTCGAGATCGCCATCCATGACCCGCTGCACGTCGAATGGCTGGAGCGCGCCCGGCTGGCCACGCCGCTGCGCGTGTGGCTGAAGCTCGACAGCGGCATGCACCGCCTCGGCGTGCGTCCGCAGCAGGTTGCGCCGCTGCTTGCGCGCCTGCGCGTCTGCGCGAACGTCGCGCCGCCGATCGGCGTCATGAGCCACCTCGCCTGCGCCGACGAGCCGGCGCGCGCCGAGACCGCCGCGCAGCTCGAAACCTTCGCCGCCGCCACGGCCGGCCTGCCGGTGCGCCGGGCGCTGTCGAACTCGGCCGGCGTGCTGGCCTGGCCGGCGGCGCATCACGACTGGATCCGGCCGGGGATCATGCTCTACGGCGCGACGCCGATGCTCGGGCGCACCGGTCCCGAGGACGGCCTGAAGCCGGTCATGACGCTCAGCAGCGCGCTGATCTCGGTCAAGCGCCTGCAGGCCGGGGAGCCGGTCGGCTATTCCGGCGCCTGGCGCTGCCCGCGCGATACGACGATCGGCGTGGTCGCGATGGGCTACGCTGACGGTTATCCGCGCCACGCGCCGAGCGGCACGCCGGTGCTGGTCAACGGCCGGCGCACGCAGGTGGTCGGGCGCGTGTCGATGGACATGCTGTGCGTCGATCTCGGCGAGCAGCCCGGGGCGCGCATCGGCGATCCGGTGACGCTCTGGGGCGAGGGACTGCCGGCCGAACTCGTCGCCGAGGCCGCCGGCACGATTGCCTACGAACTTTTCTGCAACCTCGCGGCGCGCGTGCATGTCCGCGTGATCGACGGCTGACGCGAACCCCGCCGGCAGCCTGCGGTCGGAACAGTCATGCCGGCATCCTTGCCAATGCCGGCAGGGGCCTTGAATGCGGCCCGCCGCAGGCGACGGGCGCTTCATGAAGCTCCGGATCGGTGCGCGGCGGGTCTGTCCTTTCCGCCAATGCCGGTCGCACCTGCGACCGCCGAGCCGAGACGCTGACCGCCATGCACATTCGCATCGGATACGAACTCACTTGGGACCTTCCGCAGCCGACGCCGATGATCCTGACGCTGCATGTGCATCCGTCCCGTCGCGCCGATCTGATCGAGCCGGACCGGATGCAGACGCAGCCGGCCGTGCTGACCGAGACCTACCAGGACGGCTTCGATAACCTCTGTACGCGGCTGGTGGCACCGGCCGGGCGCTTCACGGTGCGCAGCGACGCGCTGATCCGGGACCCCGGCACCTTCGATCGCTGCGTGCCCGAGGCCCAGCAGCATCCGGTCGAGACCCTGCCCGAGGAGACGCTGGTATTCCTGCTCGGCAGCCGCTACTGCGAGACCGAACGGCTGATGCCGATCGCCTGGCAGCTGTTCGGCCACATCCAGCCGGGCTGGGCACGCGTGCAGGCGATCTGCGACTACGTGCACCGGCACATCAGCTTCGGCTATCACCATGCGCGCGCGACGCGCACGGCCTGGGAGGCGCACGAGGAGCGCATCGGCGTCTGCCGTGACTTCACGCACCTCGCCGTCGCGTTCTGCCGCTGCCTGAACATCCCGGCGCGCTACTGCACCGGCTATCTCGGCGACATCGGCGTGCCGCCGGGCGGGCCGATGGACTTCTCGGCCTGGTTCGAGGCCTACATCGGCCAGCACTGGCACACCTTCGATCCGCGCAACAACCAGCCGCGCATCGGCCGCGTGCTGATCGCACGCGGACGCGATGCCTCGGATGTCGCGATCAGCAGCACCTTCGGGCCGAACGTGCTGAGCGGCTTCCGGGTCGTGACCGAGGAACTCAAGCCGCAGCCGCAGTACGCAGCGGCGTCGTGAGCGGCAAGGGCCGGGGGCGTCTGCGCATGGCGGTTGCCGTCGCCACCAGACCCGCGCAGAGCAGCATCGCCGGGTGCGGCTCGGCGATGACGCTCGCCGGCAGCGTCAGCGCGAAGCTGGCGAAGCTGGTGGCGGAGTAGCCGGTATCGTTGTCGAAGCTCGAATAGGCCCGCAGCGCTGCATCGAGCCGGTATTCACCGGCGGCGAGCGGCAGGTGGATCACGAACGTGAACTGCGGGCCGGTGGCCGGGCTGTAGAGGCTGGTCTGGTCCCAGACCACCGAAGCGCCGGCCCCGAGCAGCCGGAAGTCGAAACCGCCGTTCGGATCGCTGTCCAGCGACAGTTCCAGCGTGGCCGCTTCGTCGAGCACGAAGCGCACCCCCATCAGCACTTCGGCCAGCCCGCTGACGCTCGGGATGCCGGGCGAGCCCGGTGAGCCGGCGGCATACATCGCCACGTCGCCGGTGAAGCGGATGCCGTCGGCGGCCAGCGTCGAGGCGTGGTTCGCGAAGCCGTCGGCGCTGGCGTTGGCGCCGTAGTCGGATACGAACAGGCCGGTGACGTTGCTGCCGGCCGTGAACGGACTGAAATCGCCGGGGGCCGCGGCCGAGAGATCATGACCGACGGCGCTCTGCAGTTCGCCGTGACCGAAGTCGAGTACGCGCACCTGCGCATCGACTGCGGCCGAGCGCTGCTGATCGAGATACGTGATCTGCGCCGCATGGCCGTTGCCGGCGACGAGCAGGAAAGCCGAAAGGAGGCCGGCTGCAGAAGGCGAAAGCGGAAGCGGCATGGTGGCGGCACTGCGCAGGACCCGGGAGCGGGTCGCAGCAGCGTAGTGCCTGCCGGCGGTTCAGACGGCGCTTGTGCCGAAGCGCTGCTGCCAGAGCTCTTCGGCCGGATCGCGCTCGCGGACCAGTTCCGGGTCCATGTGCGCGGCCAGCGCCTCCTGGCCGATGAACAGGCAGGCGAGTTCGGCCAGTTCATCGTCGCGCCGGTACAGCGCCAGCGCCCGGGCGCGGGAGACATCGTGTTCGGACGGCACATGGCCGGCGCCGGTGCCGAGCACCGGCCGCGGCAGTCGCGCAGAACTGCCGGTGGCGGCGAGCAGGAATTCATTGCGCCGCGCGGCGGCGGCGGCATGGCGGGCATCGAGCTGGCGGATGATTTCGGCCCGCAGCAGTTCGTGCATCGATTCGGCCAGCTGACGGTCAGCCGGCGGCAGCCGGGACAGCACGGCGGACGGCAGGAACAATTCCCCTAGCCACGTGCTGGTCCACGAGTGGGTGCGATGGAGGTATTCGCGCAGTCGCATCGTGACCGTTCCCTGTCGGATGTGGAGGAAGTGAATCCGCGTGCCTGTTGCAGGCACCGTTTCAACATAACACGGCTGAATGAGCGTGCCGGCATAGATTAATGTTTGGTAAACGCGAGCAGGGTTGCGGCGAGCAGCGCGCAGCCGCCGGCCCAGGCGCAGGCGAGCGGCGCGCCATGCGCCGCCCACAGCGTGCCGGTCAGCCATGAGGCCGGCAGCAGGCACAGCCCGCTGATCAGGTGATACCAGCCGAACGCCCGGCCGAGGTCCGCCGCCGGTGCGAGATCGGTGACCAGGGCCTTCGCCGTGCCTTCGGTCGCGGCCAGATGCAGACCCATCAGCGCCGCGAGCGGCCACAGCCCCGCCGGCGGCAGCCCCGGCCAGCCGAGCAGCGCGTAGACCAGCGCGAACAGCGTCCAGCCGCCGGCGATCAGCCGGCGCCGGCCGATGCGATCCGACAGTCCCGACAGCGGCGCCGAGCCCAGCATCGCGACCGCCGACACCAGCGCCCACAGCAGCGGCAGCGCGGCATCGGCAAGCCCGAGTTCGTGCGCGCGCCAGAGCAGGAACAGGTTCGAGGCGTTGCCGAGCGAGAACAGCGCGTAAATCGCCAGATAGCGGCGCAGCGCCGGTGGCAGCGGCGCGCCGGCAGCCGGGGCGGGCGCCGTGCTGGCGGGAGCGGCGATGACCGGCGTTTCCGGCACGCGCCAGATCAGCCAGAGCGTCAGCGCACCAGGCAGCGCCGTCCACAGGAACAGCTCGCGCAGCGGCACGCCGAGCCCGAGCAGCGCCGCGGCGAGCAGCGGCCC
>NZ_DAOLKE010000186.1:0-7029 GCF_035331805.1 Plasticicumulans sp.
TCGTAGCCTTCGAGCCGGAAATCCTCGTAGCGGAACGCGAACAGGTCGCGGACCTCCGGGTTCAGCACCATGCGCGCGAGCGGCAGCGGCTCGCGCGCGAGCTGGGTGTCGACCTGTTCGAAGTGGTTCGAATAGATGTGGCAGTCGCCGCCGGTCCAGATGAACTCGCCGGCTTCGAGGCCGCAGACCTGCGCGAGCATCTGCGTCAGCAGCGCGTAGCTCGCGATGTTGAACGGCACGCCGAGGAACAGATCCGCCGAACGCTGGTAGAGCTGGCAGGACAGCCGCCCGCCGGCGACGTAGAACTGGAACAGGCAGTGGCACGGCGGCAGCTGCATGCGCCCGATCTCGCCGACATTCCACGCGCAGACCAGCAGCCGCCGCGAATCCGGGTTGCTGCGGATTTGATCGAGCAGCTGCGTGATCTGGTCGATGTGGCGGCCATCGGCCGTCGGCCAGCTGCGCCACTGCGCGCCGTACACCGGCCCGAGATCGCCATTGGCATCGGCCCATTCGTCCCAGATCGTCACGCCGTGCTCGTGCAGGAAGCCGACGTTGGTGTCACCGCGCAGGAACCACAGCAGTTCGACGATGATCGACTTCAGATGCACCTTTTTCGTCGTCACCAGCGGAAAGCCGGCGGCGAGGTCGAAGCGCATCTGATGGCCGAAGACCGAGCGCGTGCCGGTGCCGGTGCGGTCCTGCTTGTCGGTGCCGTGCTCGCGCACGTGGCGCAGCAGGTCGAGGTACTGGCGCATTGCGGGTCGAGCCTCAGGCCGGCAGCACGCGGCTGTAGAAGGCCTTCAGGTATTCGGTCTCCGGGATCGCCGGATGCACCGGGTGATCCGGGCCCGGCTGGCCGGATTCGAGGAAGGCGAGCGAGCGGTCGAGGTGGCGGGCGCTCGCGAGCAGCGTGTCGGCGAGCGTCGCGCGCTCCATGTGATGCGAGCACGAGCACGAGACCAGGATGCCGTCGCGATCGAGCAGGCTCATCGCCAGTTCGTTGATGCGCCGGTACGCGAGCGCGCCTTCCTTGAAGTCCTTCTTGCGCTTGATGAAGGCCGGCGGGTCGCAGACGATCACGTCGAAGCGCTCGCGCTCCTGCTTCAGGTTCTTCAGCGCCTCGAAGGCATCGCCTTCGAGCGTCGCGAAGCGCTCGGCGATGCCGTTGAGTTCGGCCGCCGCGTGCGCGTGATCGAGCGCCGCTTCCGAGCTGTCGACGCACATGACGCTGTCGGCCCCCGCCACCGCCGCCTGGATGCCCCAGCCGCCGACGTAGCTGAACACGTCGAGCACGCGCGCGCCGCGCACGTACTTGGCGAGCCGCGCGCGGTTGGCCTGCTGGTCGTAGAACCAGCCGGTCTTCTGGCCGCCGGCGAGCGGCGCCAGATGGCGCACGCCGTTTTCGAGGATCTCGACCACCTCCGGCACCTGACCGATGGCCTCGACGTAGCTGTCCAGCCCTTCGAGCTTGCGGCTGCCGGTGTCGTTGCGCAGCAGGATGCCGGCGGGCTTCAGCACCTTGTCGAGCGCGGCGATGACCTCATCCTTCAGCGCCTCCATGCCGGCGGTCGTGATCTGCACGACGCAGACCGCGTCGTAGCGATCGACGATCAGCCCCGGCAGCGCGTCGCCCTCGCCGTGCACGAGCCGGTAGAACGGCGCCGGATACAGCCGCTCGCGCAAGCCCAGCGCCACCTTCAGTCGATGCACGAGCAGCGAGCCCGACAGCGGATGCGCCGGATCGCGGCTGACCAGCCGCGCGCAGATCAGCGACTGCGGATTGACGTAGCCGGTGCCGACCGGCTTGCCGTTGCTGGCCTGAATCTCGACCGGCTCGCCGGCCCGGAAGCCGGTCAGCGGCGTGACGGCGGTATCGACCTCGTTGCTGTACACCCACAGGTGGCCGGCCCGCAGGCGCCGTTCCTCGTTCTTCTTCAGGCGCAGCGGGGCGTGGGGGGCGGGGACAGGCTGGTTCATCGGGTCGGTACCTGGCGGCGCGCGGGTGGCGCGCGGGAAAAAGTCCGGAAGGCTAGCGTGCTGTCCGGACAAGGTAAACTGCGATACGCGTGTGCGTCCCCGCCGCTCGCCCGTTTCCGTCGCTACCTTTGCCGTAGCCAACCGCTTGCAGCCCGGCCGTGCCGAACTCTGGAGGAACCCGATGCGTAACGTCCCGCCGCCGCCCGATACCGATGCCACCGTCATCCGCCGTGTCGGTGTCCCCGCCGAAACCCCTGCCCCGCAGGCCCGCGTACCGCTGACCGGCGTGCTGCGCGGCGTCAGCGGCGAGATTCACGGCAAGGTCTGGCAGGTCTACGACAAGCTGCTGATCGGCCGCGATGACCGCTGCGATGTCGTCATCCCGCTCGGCGAGGTCTCGCGCCAGCACGCACGCATCGACGGCCTCGACGGCAAGGTCGTGATCCACGACCTCGGCTCCTCGAACGGCACGCGCATCAACGGCAACATGATCCGCGACGCCGAACTCGAAAACGGCGACGAGATCGCCATCCACACCGCCCGCCTGCGCTACGAAATCCCCGGCGCCCTGCCCAAGGCCCGCCCGGCCCCGAGCGCCACGCCGTCCGCCAGCCCGATCCCGGCCACCGCGGCCCCGAGCGGCGGCGGCAACAAGACGCTGATCATCGTTGCAGCGGTCGCCGTCATCGTCGCGATCGCGGCGGTGGCGGTGCTGGTGCTGCGCTGAGTCCGGATGTCGATCCGCTGCGCCGGTACGGCGCGGCGGATCGGCGGCGATGGTTGCGCTTACCCTGAAGCCTGCTGCCCGCAGGAGAGCAGCATGGACACGGCGCGGTGAGGCCAGGCTTCCTGATGATGCCCGGACCGGCGGGCCGGCTTCGCAAGCCCGTTTCTCAGGCGTGGCAGCAGCGTCTCGGTCCGCAGCGCCACGCCGTAGCGGCACCGGCACGATCTGTACATCGACTGCGGCTCAGGCCGTGACTCGCACAGTCCTGCCGGCCCGATTCGGAAACGAAACACGAAAGACAGACACTCCGGCTGCGTCAGGCGCTTCCCTGCACTTCTGCACCCTGAATCCCGCACCTTTCGGCTTCATCCGCATCATGGTTGCCGATGATGAGTTACAGAAATCTCAATCCGGAAAAGGCGCTGATCTGGCGCATTGTTCACCGCGACAACCTGCCGTGGATTCTGGCTAATGGTCTGCACTGCGGCAACAGTCCGGTGAAGGCGCCGGACTGGATCAACATCGGTAACCCGGAACTGATCAGCAAGCGCGCCAGCCATCCGGTGCCGCAGGCGCCGGGCGGTGTGCTGAACGATTATATACCCTTCTACTTCACCCCTTTTTCGCCAATGTTGCACAACATTCGCACGGGTTGGGGCGGCATCCAGAAGCGGACTAATGAGGATGTCGTGATCCTGGTGTCCAGCCTGCACCATGTCGCTGGACAGGGTTTGCCGTTTCTGTTCACGGATAGTCATGCCTACTATCGGTGGGCAAATTTTTATTCTGACCTGGCCGATCTGACCAATATAGACTGGCCCCTGCTGCAGCGGCGAGATTTCAGGCGTGACCCGGATGATCCGGCCAAATTTGAGCGTTATCAGGCTGAGGCCCTGATCTACCAAATCTTGCCGGTGAGCGGTTTGCTTGGAATGGTGTGTTATACTGAGGCATTGAAAATCCTTATTGCTCAGGAAGTTCAAGCCCGAAACCTGAATCTGCCAGTTCATGCCCGGCCCGAGTGGTATTTCGGATGATTACATTCACTCAAGGCAATCTGCTGGAAGCCCGTGTCGAGGTGCTGGTCAACACCGTCAACACCGTCGGCGTGATGGGCAAGGGCATTGCGCTGATGTTCAAGGAGCGCTTTGCCGAGAACTTCCGCCTGTACGCCACTGCCTGCAAGGCCGGGAAAGTGCAGACCGGCAGGATGTTCGTGACGCCGGTGCATGAACTGGACGGTCCGCGCTGGATCGTCAACTTTCCGACCAAGCAGCACTGGCGTTCGCCTTCCCGTCTGGAGTGGATCGTCGATGGTCTGCAGGATTTGCGGCGGTTCCTGCTGGAGCATCAGATTCATTCGATCGCCATCCCGCCACTGGGGGCCGGTAATGGTGGTCTGGAATGGACTGCGGTGCGTGAGCAGATAGAGCTGGCCCTGGGCGACATCGCAACCGAAGTCCTGGTGTTCGAGCCCACCCGCCAGTATCAGAACGTGGCCAAGCGGACCGGCGTGGAAAAACTGACGCCGGCGCGCGCCCTGATTGCCGAACTGGTGCGCCGTTACTGGGTTATGGGCATGGAATGCAGTCTGCTGGAAATCCAGAAACTGGCGTGGTTTCTGGAACGGGCCATCGAGCGCCACAATCCCGGCAACAACCCGCTGAACCTGCAGTTCACGGCCCACAAATACGGCCCTTACGCGAACCGGCTGGACCACCTGCTGAACAACCTCGATGGTAGCTACCTGCATTGCAACAAGCGTATCAGCGATGCCGACCCGTTCGAGGTGATCTGGTTCGACGACGAGCGCAAGGATTTCCTGCAAACCTATTTGAAGACAGAAACCAAAGCGTACGCCCGGGCACTGGAATCAACCACGAATCTGATCGATGGTTTCGAATCGCCGTTCGGCATGGAATTGCTGGCAACGGTTGACTGGTTGCTCACGCGCGAGGGGGTGGCTCCCGATGTGCCGGCTCTGCGGGAAGGCTTGCGCCACTGGCGCGGCGGCCCGGATGCGGCCGAGCGCAAGATGCGCCTGTTCGACGACCGGACACTGACAATCGCCCTCGACCGTCTGCTGCAGCAGGCGTGAATGCGCAATCCTGCCGATCCCACGGGAATAGATTGTTTTTCCCCCCAGAAAGGCCGGGGGCTGAAAAGCAGAGCGTTCCAGCGTGATCGGCATAACATCATCAGTCTTGTAAGGCCAATCACTCTGCAGGCTCCCCCCATGCCCAACCGCCTCGCCTCCGAAAAATCCCCCTACCTCCACCAGCACGCCGACAACCCCGTCGACTGGTATCCGTGGGGCCCCGAAGCGCTTACGAAAGCCGCGACCGAGGACAAGCCGATCCTGTTGTCGATCGGTTATTCGGCGTGTCACTGGTGCCATGTGATGGCGCACGAATCCTTCGAGGACGAAGGCGTGGCCGCGGTCATGAACCGGCTGTTCGTCAACGTCAAGGTCGATCGCGAGGAGCGGCCCGATCTCGACCGGATTTACCAGCAGGCGCACCAGTTGCTGAACGGCCGGCCGGGCGGCTGGCCGTTGAACGTGGTGCTGACGCCCGACGATCACATGCCGTATTTCAGCGGCACGTATTTTCCGAAGACGCCGCGCCACAACCTGCCGGGCTTTCCGGAACTGCTCGAACGGCTGGCCGCGGTCTGGCACGAGCGGCGTGAGGACGTGCGTTCGCAGAACGCGCAACTCGGGCCGGCGCTGCGCAGTGGCGGGCCGAAGGCCGGCGTCACCGGCTATGCCGCCAATCCGGCGCCACTTGAAGAGGTGCGCGGCGCGATCCTCGACAAGCTGGATGCGGAGAACGGCGGCTTCGGCAGCGCGCCGAAATTCCCGCAGGCCGAGCTGTTCGCGCGGCTGCTGCGCATCGCCGCCGGCGCCCGGCTCGCCGGCACGCCCGACACGCAGGTCGAGGCCGCCGTGCGTCTGGCGCTGGCGTCGATGACGACGCGCGGGCTGTACGACCAGATCGGCGGCGGCTTCTTCCGCTACAGCGTCGATGCACGCTGGGAGATTCCGCACTTCGAGAAGATGCTCTACGACCAGGCCGCGCTGCTCGGCCTGCTCGGCGATGCCGTGGCCGCCGGCCTGCTGCCCGAAGGCGGCGGCGCGCTGGCCGCCAGCATCGGATTCCTCGCCCGCGAACTGCGCGCCCCCGAAGGCGGCTTCTACGCGACGCTCGACGCCGATTCCGAAGGCCACGAAGGCCGTTACTACGTGTGGACACCGGACGAAATCCGCGCCGCGCTGCCGGCCGGGGACTACGCGCTCGCCGCTGCCGTCTGGGGGCTCGACGGGGCGCCGAACTTCGAAGGCCGCTGGCACCTCGGCGTGCGCCGGCTGCCGGTCGAGGTCGCGGCCGGCTTCGGGCTCGATGCGGCTGCGGTCGATGCGCGCCTCGATGCCATCCGCGCCCGCCTGCTCGCCGTGCGTGCGGCGCGCGTCTACCCGCATCGCGACGAGAAGATCCTGACGGCCTGGAATGCGCTGCTGATCGGCGCGCTCGCGCGTGCCGGCCGCCTGCACGGGCGGGCGGACTGGATCGCGCTCGCCGCCGATGCACACGCCTTCCTGCGCGAACACTGCTGGCGCGAGGGCCGGCTGTACGCGGTCTGCAAGGACGGCGAGGCGTATCAGCCGGCCTTCCTCGACGATCACGCCTACCTGCTCGATGCGACGCTCGAACTGCTGCAGTGCCGCTGGCAGCCGGATGATCTGCACTTTGCGCAGGCGCTCGCCGATCAGCTGCTCGACCGCTTCGCCGATCCGAAGAAGGGCGGCTTCCACTACACGCCGGTCGATGGCGAAGCCCTGATCGCGCGGCCGAAACCGCTGTGGGATGACGCGCTGCCCGGACCCAACGGCGTTGCCGCGCGCGCGCTGCTCGTGCTCGGGCGGCTGCTGAACCGCATCCCGTATCTGGTCGCGGCCGAGAAGGTGCTGAAGTGGGCCTGGCCGGGCATCGAGAGCCACCCGCTCGGCACGACGACGCTGCTCGGGGCACTGGAGGAATACTTCCGCCCCGGCACGACGGTCGTGCTGCGCGGCACGGGCGAGGCGCTGCAACGCTGGCAGCAGCGCAGCAGCGGCCGCTACGCCGCGCAGCGCGTGACGATCGCGATTCCGGACGACGCCGCCGACCTGCCCGAGGCGCTGGCCCTGCGCAGCGCCCGCGCCGACGGCCCGGTCGCGTATCTCTGCACCGGCACCCAGTGCAGCGCCCCGATCACGGACTTCGCGGCCTTCGAGGCGGAGCTGGCGCAGCAGGAGCCGCGCTTCGGGTGAGCGGGCTGCT
>NZ_DAOLKE010000187.1:0-7005 GCF_035331805.1 Plasticicumulans sp.
CGAGCGCCCAGACCAGCGTTGCCCCGAGCAGGGCCGCACCGCTGCCGGTGTGCGCGAGCCACGGCAGCGCGCCGAGCGCGAGGCTGGAGATGACGGCTGCCAGCGCGATCGGTCCGGCCAGCCGCCGGGCGCCCTGCGCGGTACGCGCCGCCCACATGCCGGCCGCGCAGTCGGCGGCGGCGAACACGAGCTGGTCGATGATCAGCAGCCACGCCAGCCAGGCCGCGACAGTCGCTGCGTCGAGGCCGACCTGACGCAGCATCGGCGGCAGCAGCAGCGCGTACAGCGTCCACGACAGCGCGAGCAGCGCCTGCACAGCGTAGCCCCAGAGGACGGTTGCGCCCATGCCGGTCTCCGCAGGTTGGGAAGGACTGCGCGAGCATGGCGTGCCGGCGGCGGGACGCAAGCGCAACCGGCCGCCGGCAGGGGTCTGCGGGCGGCCGGTCGGGTCGGTCCGGTTGCGGACCCCGCCGGATCGGCGGGGCGGACGGGGCTCAGGCGACCCGCGACTGCGGATCGATGGACTGCGGCTGCGGATCGAGGACCGGCGCCGGGGCGCCAGCGTTCAGGGTCGTGGCGTCCGGAGTGTCGGGAGCCGGGGCTTCGGTCGGCGCCGGTGTCTGCTGCTGCAGCACCTGCGCGGCCTGGAAGGCCTGCTGCAGCAGTAGGAAGGCCTGACGCATCGACAGGTGCCACTGGTCCCAGTCGAAGCCGCTGACGGTATCCAGCCAGGTCTGGAAGATGCGGTTGCGCACCAGCGCCTGACGCGCGCTGTAGTCGAAGTCCGGACCGGCGCTGACCATGCGCTCCCATTCCTGCACCCACAGCCGCGTGGCTTCCAGCCAGCGCGCGTTCTGCTCGTTCAGCAGCCGCAGCGCGTGCGGCGTGCCCCAGCCGGCAGCCTCCTGGGTGTCGGCGATGCGTTCGCCGAAGCGGACCCAGTCCGCCCAGATGTCGTGCTGTCCGTACAGACAGGTCTGCAACCATTCCCGATCGCTGTTCATCGTGATGCGCTCCTCGGTGGATCGAAAGCGTCCGGATCTGGGCCCGGATCGATGGCCGTGCCGGCGGGAGCCGGCACGGCGTGGACGGCGATGATTGTCAGAGAACTGGCCTGTAACAACACCTTACGGTCGGTTAATCGAAGCCGGTGCGCGGCAAGGCCGCTCCGGGGCTCACAGCCCGGTCAGGCGCGTCATCGCCTCGCGGTACTTGGCGGCCGAGCGTTCGAGGATTTCCTCGGGCAGCGCCGGCCCCGGGGCCTGCTTGTTCCAGTCCAGGGTTTCGAGGTAGTCGCGCACGAACTGCTTGTCGAAGCTCGGCGGATTGCTGCCGGCGCGGTACTGGTCGGCCGGCCAGAAGCGCGAGGAATCCGGCGTCAGCGCCTCGTCCATCAGCACCAGGGCGCCGTGCTCGTCGAGACCGAACTCGAACTTGGTGTCGGCGATGATGATGCCGCGGGTCAGCGCCCAGGCAGCGGCCTCGCGGTACAGGCGCAGGCTGGTGTCGCGCACCTGCGCGGCCAGCCCGGCGCCGATCTGCGCGACGACGGCCTCGTAGGAGACGTTCTCGTCGTGATCGCCGACCGCGGCCTTGGTCGAGGGCGTGAAGATCGGCTCCGGCAGCCGCTCGGCGAGCCTGAGCCCGGCCGGCAGCGCGATGCCGCAGACCGCGCCGCTCGTGCGGTAGTCCTTCCAGCCCGAGCCGATCAGGTAGCCGCGCACGATCGCCTCGACCGGCAGCCCGCGCAGCTTGCGCGCGACCACGGCGCGGCCCTCGACGCGGGCGCGTTCGGCCGGGTCGGGCAGGGCCTGTTCGAGCGTGACGGTGGCGAGGTCGAGATGATTGGGCACGATCTGGCGCGTGCGTTCGAACCAGAAGTTCGAGATCGCCGTCAGCATCGCGCCCTTGCCGGGGATGCCGGTCGGCAGCACCACGTCGAAGGCCGACAGCCGGTCGGTGGCGACGATCAGGATGTGCCGGTCATCGATGCCGTAGACATCGCGGACCTTGCCGCGGTAGATCAGCGGCAGGCTGGTCAGCTCGGCCGGGGTGGATTCGAGGATGTCGCTCACGGCGCGGACTCCGGTCGGGGCGGGCGGAACAGGGCGCGGATTGTGCGCGCGCCGCCGTCGGGGTGCCAAGCACACCGCCGGCCGGCGTGGCGTCCGTGACGGTGCACGGGCCGCCCCGGAATTCGGGTCGCGGGCGCCGGTCCATCCATCGGGGGGAAGGCGCGTCGCTGGCGTGCCGTGCAGATCGGCCATCCGGCCAGGCAGGTGCTTCCATGAATTTTCCGTCCGAACTGCTGCCGTTCGAGCTGCGCCTGCTCGCCGATGCCCTGCTCGTCGCCGGCTGCCTCGTGGCGCTGTACTGCGCGCCGTGGCGGGCGCTGCGGCGCAACGCCATGGAGCACGTGCTCGGGGCGGCGCTGGTGTCGCTGCTGCTGCTGTGGTCCTTCCACGCCGGCGTGTCGCCGGGCCTCGGCTTTCACTTCCTCGGCGTGACGGTGCTGACGCTGATGTTCGGCTGGGCGCTGGCGCTGCTCGGCACGGTCGTGATCGGCATCGGCATGGCCTTGTTCGCACGGCTGGACTGGGCGGCGCTGGCGGCGACGATCCTGCTGATCGGCGTGCTGCCGGTGCTGGTCAGCCACGGCATCCAGCGGCTGGTCACGCAGCGGCTGCCGGCCAACCCGTTCATTTATATCTTCCTGTGCGGCTTCTTCGGCGCGATCCTCTCGGCGCTGTGCGCGGTCATGGCCGTGGTCGTGACGCTGGTGGCGCTCGACGTGTATCCGTTCGAGCGCATCGCCCGTGAATATTTGCCATTCCTGCCGCTGTATCTGTTCCCGGAAGGGCTGATGAACGGCATGCTGACCGCGGTGTTCGTCGGCATGAAGCCCGAGTGGCTGCGCAGCTTCGACGAATCGCGCTACTTCCGCTCCTGAAACCCCTGCACGTCCGTGTCCGCCCCGATGCCGAGCCACCGCCTGCCGTTCCCGTCCCCTGCATCCCTGCCGTGCGCCGGGGTGTGCGCATGAACTGGTGGGGCAAGATGGTCGGCGGCGCCTTCGGCTTCATGGTCGGCGGACCGTTCGGTGCGATGTTCGGGGCCGCGGTCGGCCACAACTTCGACCGCAACGCCGCACGCTTCGCCGGCCTGCACGACGGCCACGGCCACGGTCAGGGCCGTCACGGCAGCGATGCCGAGGCCGAGCAGCGCTTCCTGATCGCGCTGTTCGCCGGGCTCGGCGCCGTCGCCAAGGCCGACGGTGCGGTCAGCGCCGCCGAGCTTGAAGCCGCGCGCGCGGTGATCGGTCACCTGCGCCTCGACGGTCTGCGCCGCGAGCAGGCGATGCGCGCGTTCAACGACGGCAAGCGCGCCGACTACCCGCTCGATGCGACGCTCGACGCCTTCGCCGAGGTGCTGCCGCAGCGGCCCGAGCTGCTGCGGGCCTTCCTCGAAATCCAGCTCGCGACCGCCTGGGCGATCGGTGAACCGCACCCGCGCGCGCGCGAGTGCGTCGGCTCGATGGCGGCGCGCCTCGGCGTCGGCCGCGGCCAGCTCGATGCGCTGGAGCTGATGATCCGTGTGCAGCGCGGCGGCTTCGGCGGTCCGGGGCAGGGCCGGCAGCAGTATTCCGGCAGCCACCAGCACCGCCAGCCGGCGCGCCCGGCCACCCCGCCGATCGACGAGGACTACCGCACGCTCGGCCTCGCGCGCAGCGCCACCGACGAGGAAATCACGCGCGCCTACCGCCGGCTGCTGAGCCGCCACCACCCGGACAAGCTCGCCGCCCAGGGCCTCGACGAGGCCGGCATGAAGCACGCCACCGAGCGCACGCACGCGATCCGCTCGGCCTACGAACGCATCCGCAGCGCACGCGGCTTCGGCTGACGGCACACCCGGGCCGCCGCTGCGGGATTCCCGTGTCGCAGTGCAACGTCGCTGCCCGCGCCGCGGCCGGATCGGGTACAGTGCCGCCTCCCCTGCTCAAGCGGTTCGCCGGGCTGCGCTAGCCCGGTGCGGAGTCATTGGTCATGCCGGATTTCCTGATCGCTCCATCGATCCTGTCGGCCGATTTCGCGCGGCTCGGCGCCGAGGTCGATGCGGTGCTCGCGGCCGGAGCGGACGTCGTCCACTTCGACGTGATGGACAACCACTACGTCCCGAACCTGACCGTCGGGCCGATGGTGTGCAAGGCGCTGCGCCAGTACGGCGTGACGGCGCCGATCGACGTGCACCTGATGGTCGAGCCGGTCGATGCGCTGGTGCCGATGTTCGCCGAGGCCGGCGCGAGCTGGATCACCTTCCACCCCGAGGCCAGCCGCCACGTCGACCGCACGCTGCAGCTGATCCGCTCCTGCGGCTGCAAGGCCGGGCTGGTGTTCAACCCGGCGACCCCGCTCGACGTGCTGCAGTACGTGATGGACAAGCTCGACATCGTGCTGCTGATGTCGGTGAACCCCGGCTTCGGCGGCCAGAGCTTCATTCCGGCGACCCTCGGCAAGCTCGCCGATGCGCGCGCGCGCATCGCGGCCTCCGGGCTGCCGATCCGGCTGGAGATCGACGGCGGCGTCAAGCTCGACAACATCGGTGAAATCGCCCGTGCCGGGGCCGACACCTTCGTTGCCGGCTCCGCGATCTTCAGCACGCCGGACTACGCTGCGACCATCGCTGCGCTGCGGGCCGAACTGGCCCGCGCGGCGGAGGAGGCCTGATGTTCTCGCACGTGGACGCCATCCTGTTCGACCTCGACGGCACGCTGATCGACAGCGTGCCGGACATCGCCATCGCCATCGACCAGCTGATGGACACGCTCGACCTGCCGCGCCGCGGCGAGGCCAAGGTGCGCCAGTGGGTCGGCAACGGCTCGACCAACCTGATCCGCCGGGCACTCAGCGACTCGATGGACGGCGAGGCCGATCCGGAACTCATGGATCGCGCGAAGCCGCTGTACCGGCGCTTCTACGGCGCGCAGGTCTGCGTGCACAGCCGCCTGTATCCGGGCGTGGTCGAGGGGCTCGACAAGCTCGCCAAGCGCAAGCGCTTCAAGCTCGCCTGCGTCACCAACAAGCCGGCGGATCTCGCCGCGCCGCTGCTGGAGCGCATCGGCATCGCGCATCACTTCCATGCGCTGGTCGGCGGCGAATGCACGCCGACGGTCAAGCCCGCGCCCGAATGCCTGCTGCTCGCGGCCTCGCGCATCGGCGTGCACATCTCGCGCTGCCTGATGGTCGGCGATTCGCGCAACGACATCGGCGCGGCGCGCAACGCCGGCTGCCCGGTGGTCGCCGTGCCCTACGGCTACAACCACGGCCGCGACATCCGCGAGTTCGCGCCCGACATCGTCATCGACAGCCTCTCCGAGCTGTCGGGGCTGATCGACTGAAGCGCAGGAAAGCCGGCACCCGACGATGATCCCGAACGAAACCCAGCCCATGGACCTGCGATGGCGGTGGCGGCACTGATCCCGGTTCCGCCGCTGCAACCGTCGTCCGCCCGTGCGCGGGCCACGGTACCGATCGCCGTCTTTCCCGCAGGGTTTCCCGATGAATGCCACTGAATTCGCCGCCCTCGCCGCCGAGGGTTACAACCGCGTGCCGGTCGTGCGCGAGGTGCTCGCCGACCTCGACACGCCGCTGTCGACCTACCTGAAGCTCGCCGATGCGCCGTACAGCTATCTGCTGGAATCCGTGCACGGCGGCGAGAAATGGGGCCGCTACTCGATCATCGGCCTGCCGGCGCGCACGGTGCTGCGCGTGCGCGGCCACGAGGTGACCATCGAGCGCGGCGCCGAGGTGGTCGAGCGCGCGACGGTCGACGATCCGCTCGCGTGGATCGAGGCCTTCCAGCGCCGCTACCGCGTGCCCGACAACCGCGAGGGTCTGCCGCGCTTCGCCGGCGGGCTGGTCGGCTACTTCGGCTACGACACGATCCGCTACGTCGAGCCCCGCCTCGCGCACTGCCCGAATCCCGATCCGATCGGCGCGCCCGACATCCTGCTGATGGTGTCCGAGGACGTGGTCGTCTTCGACAACCTCTCCGGCAAGCTGTACGTGATCGCGCAGGTCGATCCGCTCGCCGAGCGCGCCTGGGAGCGCGCGCAGGCGAAGCTCGATGCCATCGTCGAGCGCCTGCGCAGCGGCTCGACCGCGTATGCGCACGGCCATGGCGCGCCGCTCGCCGAGCAGGATTTCGTCTCCGGCTTCACGCAGGCCGGCTTCGAGGCCGCGGTCGAGCGCATCAAGGACTACATCCTCGCCGGCGACTGCATGCAGGTCGTGCCCTCGCAGCGGCTGTCGGCGCCGTACACCGGCGCGCCGCTCGACCTGTACCGGGCGCTCAGGAGCCTCAATCCGTCGCCGTACATGTACTTCCTGAACCTCGGCGACTGCCACATCGTCGGCTCCAGCCCCGAGATCCTCGCGCGCCTCGAAGACGGCACGGTCACGGTCCGCCCGATCGCCGGCACGCGCAAGCGCGGCCGCGACGAGGCCGAGGACCGCGCGCTCGAAGCGGATCTGCTCGCCGATCCGAAGGAGATCGCCGAGCACCTGATGCTGATCGACCTCGGCCGCAACGATGCCGGGCGCGTCTGCACGACCGGCAGCGTGCGCGTCACCGAGCAGATGGTCATCGAGCGCTACTCGCACGTGATGCACATCGTCTCGAACGTCAGCGGCCGGCTGAAGGACGGGCTGACGGCGATGGACGTGCTGCGCGCGACCTTCCCGGCCGGCACGGTCAGCGGCGCGCCGAAGATCCGGGCAATGGAGATCATCGACGAGGTCGAGCCGGTCAAGCGCGGCATCTACGCCGGCGCGGTCGGCTATCTCTCCTGGAGCGGCAACATGGACACGGCGATCGCGATCCGCACCGCGGTGATCAAGGACGGCGTGCTGCACGTGCAGGCCGGGGCCGGCATCGTTGCCGACTCGGTACCGGCGAGCGAATGGGAGGAAACCCTGAACAAGGGCCGCGCGATCTTCCGCGCCGCCG
>NZ_DAOLKE010000188.1:0-6997 GCF_035331805.1 Plasticicumulans sp.
CCGTCGAGGGCCTGCGCGTACTCGCTCCACAGCGCCGGCGGCACGAAGCGCTCGTCGCCGCCCGTGCCGTCGCGCGGCTGCGCACACAGGCGCAGCGCCACCGCGTCGGCGCCGAACTCGTCGCGCATCAGGCCGGTGATGGCGGCGAGCAGGTCTTCGAGCGTCGTCAGGCCGACGATGCCGAGCGCGAACGCATGCATGCGCGCCGCCAGCCGATCGTTGGCGCGGGCGATCTCGATCAGCTGCGCGAGCTTGCGGCGCGTCGCGGTTTCGCGCGCGCGCAGCAGCAGCACCTGACGTTCGACCAGCGACGCGACCCCGGGCGGCAGCAGGTGCGGCACGCTCAGGGCTTCGAGCAGTTCGGGATGGCGCTCGAAGAAGTCCGGATGCCCGGCCAGCCATTCGGCGACGCCGGCTTCGGTGGCGGGGTCGGGCGGCAGCGGTGTCGGTGTACTCATCGCGGCGCTCCGGGAGACGGGGGCGGGAGGATCGGGCAGATCCGCATGGATCGCGCGGCGCTGCACGGATGCGGGCAGGTCCGTGCGGATCAGAAGTTCAGCGTGGCGTCGAACACGCGCACGGCCGGGCCGGTCATGTATACCGGCTCGCCTTCGCCGGCCCAGCAGATCGTCAGCCGGCCGCCGCGCAACTCGACCTCGACGCGCTCGTCGAGCCAGCCCTGCAGCCGGCCGGCGACCACGGCCGCGCAGGCGCCGGTGCCGCAGGCGAGCGTCTCGCCGGCACCGCGCTCCCAGACGCGCACGCGCACGTGGCTGCGGTCGATGCCTTCGATGAAGCCGACATTGACGCGCTTCGGGAAGCGCGGGTGATGTTCGAGCTTCGGGCCGAGCGTCGTCACCGGTGCGTGCGCGACCGAATCGACGGTCAGCACCGCGTGCGGGTTGCCCATCGACAGCACGCTCAGGAAGTACGGAATCTCGTCCTGCTCGACGGCGTAGTGCAGCGCGCGCGCCGGTGCCTCGAACGGGATGTCGGCCGGCTCGAAGCGCGGCGCGCCCATGTTGACGGTGACGCGCCCGTCGGCCTCGACGTGCAGCACCAGATCGCCGCCGGCGGTCTCGACGGCGATGGCGTCCTTGTCGCTCAGGCCATGATCGCGCACGAAGCGCGCGAAGCAGCGTGCGCCGTTGCCGCACTGCTCGACCTCGCCGCCATCGGCGTTCCAGATGCGGTAGCGGAAATCCATGCCCGGCCGGGTCGGCGGCTCGACCAGCAGCAGCTGGTCGAAACCGACGCCGAAGTGCCGGTCGCCGAGGCGGCGCACGAGATCGGCGTCGAGCGTGACCGGCTGGCGCACGCCGTCGATGACGACGAAGTCGTTGCCGAGGCCGTGCATCTTGGAAAAGCGCAGGGATCGCGTGTTCATGAACCGAGTGTAACCAAGGCGGTCGCGGGTGCCGAGGTTTGCGCCAACACGATCTGCGCGGCGTTCAGGCGGTGCTCAGGCCGCCGCGTTCGCCAGCACCTGCGCCGGCAGCTCGACGATGAAGCAGGCGCCTTCGCCCTCGATGCTCTCGACGCGGATCGTGCCGCCGTGGCGCTCGACGATGCGCTGGCTGATGGTCAGCCCGAGGCCGGTGCCCTTGGGCTTGCCGGCCTGCTGGCTGCTGACCTGGTGGAACTTCTCGAAGATGCGCGCCTGCTCGGCGAGCGGGATGCCGGGACCGTTGTCGGCGACCTCGATGCGCACGCCGTTCTCCTGCACGCGCAGGCGCACCGCGACCCGGCCGTGGACTTCGGGGCAGAACTTCACGGCGTTCGACAGCAGGTTGATCAGCACCTGCTGCAGCCGGTCGCTGTCGCCGGTGATCACGGCCGGCTGCTGCGCGAGGTGCAGCGCGTGCGCACCGGCGAGGCTGCCGTCGGCCGTATCCGCACCGGCGGCCGGGGCCTCGTCGAGATCGAGCGTCAGCTCCGCGCCCTTGTCACGGAACAGCTGGCTGGTGGCGTTGGCGGCATCGCGCAGCAGCGCGCGCAGCTCGACCGGCTCGCTGCGCCAGTCGACGCGCCCGGAATCGAGCTTGGCCATGTCGAGCACCTGGTTGATCAGCCGGCTCAGGCGCTCGCTCTCCTTGACGATGATGCCGAGGAACTCGGCGCGCTGCGTATCGGGGATGTCGGGGGCGCCGAGCAGGATCTCGGCGAAGGCGCGGATCGAGGTCAGCGGCGTGCGCAGCTCGTGCGTGACCGTCGACACGAATTCGTCCTTGAGCCGGTCGAGCTCCTGCAGCCGGGCGTTGGCGGCGCGCAGCTCCCGGCCGGCGGCTTCGAGTTCGCGCGACTGCTCTTCGAGCCGGCGGCTGTACTGGATGGCCTGCGAGGTCTCGTCGAGGATGGTCATGACCTCCTCGATCGACAGCGCCTCGCCCTTGACCACCGAGGACACCGTCACCCGCGCCGAGGCCGCGCCGATCGCGCCGGCGAGCAGGTGCTCGGCGAAGTGCACGAGCTCGGCCTCGGCGCGGCCGTGGCGGCCCGGTTCGAGGCCGCGGCTCTGCGCGTAGCCGGCGAAGGCGCTGGCGGCGCGCTCCGGACCGAGGAAGCGCGCGACCAGCGTCTGCAGCTCGTGGATGTCGGCGGTGCCGCGCCACAGCAGCCGGGCAGTGCTGCTGCTGTCCCAGGCATCGACGAACTGGCTGGCCTGCACGCGCTCCAGCGCACCGGGGCGGTCCCACAGCGAGCCGAGCAGCAGGCCGCCGACGTTGGCGAGCCAGCTCCACACCAGCGCGTGCGAGTACTGGTCGAGCCCGGCGAGGCCGAACAGCGCGTAGGGTTTCAGCAGCTCGATGCCGAACGGCCCGTCGGTGACGAAGCCCTCGGGCAGCCAGCCCGAGCGCGCGAACGACGGCAGCAGCAGCGTGTACGCCCAGACCGCGAAGCCGGCCGACAGCGCCCAGTAGGCACCGCGGCGCGTCGCGCCCTTCCAGTAGATGCCGGCGAGGATCACCGGCGCGAACTGCGCGCAGGCCGCGAACGACACGAGGCCGATCGACACCAGCGTGTAGGACTCGCCGATCACCCGGTAGTACAGGTAGCCGAGCAGCACGATGCCGGCGATGGCGATGCGGCGGATGCCGAGCAGCAGCCCGGAGAGGTCGCGCCGCCCGCCCGGGCGCAGCCGGCGCAGCAGCAGCGGCATCACCAGGTCGTTGCAGACCATCGTCGACAGCGCCACGGTCTCGACGATGACCATGCTGGTCGCCGCCGACAGCCCGCCGACGAACACCAGCACGGCGAGGAAGGGCTCGCGGCCGTGGATCGGCAGGTCGAGCACGAACAGGTCGGCATCGAGGCCGCGGCTCTCGAAGGTCATCAGCCCGGCGAGCGCCACCGGCAGCACGAACAGGTTGATCAGCCACAGATACAGCGGAAAGGCCCAGCTCGCGGTGCGCAGGTGGTGCTCGTCGGTGTTCTCGACCACCAGCACCTGGAACTGGCGCGGCAGGAATAAAAAGGCGCAGGCCGACAGCAGCGTCAGCGTCACCCAGCCGGCGTAGCCGCCGCCGATCGCATCGAAGCGCATCAGCTTCGCGAGTTCCGGGTGCGCGGCGGCGCGCGTGAAGATGTCGCCGAAGCCGTCGTTGAGGCTCCAGACCACGTAGGCCCCGACCAGCAGGAAGGCGCCGAGCTTGACCACCGACTCGAACGCGATCGCCGCGACCAGGCCCTCGTGGCGTTCGGTGTTGTCGATGTGGCGGGTGCCGAACAGCACCGCGAACGCGATCAGCGCCAGCGCCGCGTACAGCGTGGTGTCGGCCCACACCGGCTGCTCGGCGACGCGCACCAGCGGCGAGACTTCCGGATAGCCGCGCAGCACCGTGTAGCTGGTGGCGATCGCCTTCAGCTGGATGGAGATGTACGGCATGATCCCGATCACCGCGATCACCGTCACCAGCCCGGCGAGCAGATGGCTCTTGCCGTAGCGCGAGCCGATCAGGTCGGCGATCGACGTGATGCGGTTGCGCTGGCTGATGCGCACGATGCGCCGCACCAGCTGCCAGCCGAGCACGAGCACCAGCGTCGGCCCCAGGTACACCGGCAGGAAGGCAATCCCGCCGTGCGCGGCGCGCCCGGCGCTGCCGTAGAAGGTCCAGGCCGTGCAGTAGACGCCGAGCGACAGCGTGTACGTCCACGGATTGGCGATCACCGAGCGCCCGGCCTCGGCGGCACGATCGCCCCAGTACGCGACCGCGAACAGCAAGCCGATGTAGAACAGCGCACTGCCGAGGATCAGCGGATCGGAGAGCATCGCGGCACCTTCGGCCGGGCGGAACGGGATCGGGATCGGGAGTGCCGGAGCAGACGCTCAGGCGCGGAACGGGTTTTCGACCTGCAGCACACCGATGTGCTGGCCGTGCTGCAGGTCCTCGCTCCAGAGCCGGGTGCAGCCGGCTTCGAGCGCCGCGGCGACGATCAGCGCGTCGTAGAAGCTGAAGCCGTAGCGCTCGCGGACCTCGAGGCTGCGCCGGTACAGATCGGCGCTCGCCGGCACCCGCACCAGCGGCAGCAGCACGATGTCGAGATAGTCACGCATGCCCGCCGTGTCGAGCGGGATCGAGGCCTTGCGCAGCATCGTGTTGAGGCATTCCTGCACGACCTGGAAGCTGATGCAGGCACTGCCGGTGGCGATCGCCTCGCGAATGATCGTGTCGGCGATCATGAACCGGCGCGCATCGGCCTTTTCGAGGTGATAGATGAAGACGTTGGTGTCGATGAAGCTCTCAACGCTCATTCATCTCGTCCCGCGTCAGTTTGCGGCCGACCGTCGCCGTGCCGCAGACCCGCTGCACGACGGCATCGTATTCACGCAGGGTCTGCTCGCGCCGGGCGTATTCGGCGAGCAGACGCGTCATCACTTCATCGAGCGTCGTGTGCTCGGCCTGCGCGCGGGCACGGGCGTCTTCGAGGATCTGATCGTCGAGGTCGAGGTTCAGCGTCAGGCTCTGCATGGCGGCGGACTCCGGTCGGGCAGGGTGCGGCGGGACCTGCCGGCAGTGTAATGCCGCCGTCCGCACCTGCCTGCACGCCTCAGCGCCGGCGGCGGTCGGGCTGCGGCAGCAGCGTCGGATCGTCGAACTGGCCGCGCCAGAGGCCGCGGCCCTGCTCGCGGGCGCGCTCCTGCGCATAGACGTAGCGCTCGGATTCCTCGCGCCGCGCCACGGCCCAGCCGGCGGCGACCATCTCCAGGCCGATGTCGCGGCCATCGACGTAGCAGCTCGCGCTGCCGGCGGCCTGCTCGCGCACGCAGAACGGATCGCGCCCGGCGACCAGGCTCTGCAGGAAGGCCTTGGCGTGCTGGCCGCAGGCGTAGTCGACCGGCTGGCCGCCGCGCCACTCCTTGCAGATCTGGTCGACGCGCGGTGCGGCGATCGCGTACAGGCGCACGCGCGAACCCTGATACGCGAGGCTCGCGACCTCCTCGCGTCCGATTGTCTCGTCGGCCTGTACCGGCGCGAGCCCGGCCGCAAGCAGCGCGGCAAGCCGCAGCATCGTCGATGCTGCAGCGTGCAGCGAGCGCAGGCGGCTGTCGGGTCCGGCCGGCGTGGGGGTGGAAGTGGTCGTCATCATCGTCATTTCCCGTTGCTTGCAGCCGGTGCCTGCGCGGCATCGAGCAGGCGTTTCGCGAGCGCCGTGTAGTCGCCGTCGAAGTGATGGGCGCCGGGCAGCGCCAGGATTTCCACCTGCGCGTTGCGCCCGGCGAGCGGCGGACAGGCCGAGTCGGCCTTCTCGTCGCTGCCGTAGACGCACAGCAGCCGCGAGCGCACCGCCGCCAGTTCCGGGTCGAGCGGCAGCGCGCGCGGGTTCCTGGCGTCGTCGTCGTCCGAGATCCAGTCCCAGGGATGGAATTCGAACTCGACGTATTTGCTCGGCGCCAGCACCGCGCTCAGTGCCAGCTTCTGGCGCGTCTGCGGCGGCAGGCGGTTGACGACGAAGGGCAGCACGTCGCCGCCGAGCGAGTAGCCGACCAGCAGCACGCGCCGGCGCTGCCAGCGCTGCGTGTAGCGCTCGATCGCGCTGGCGACGGCGTTGGCGGTTTCCTCGGGGCTGCGCGCCTTCCACAGGTAGCGCAGCATGTCGAAGCCGACCACCGGGATGCCCTCGTGCTGGAAGGTCTCGCCGAGTTCGCGGTCGATCGCCGCCCAGCCGCCGTCGCCGCTGAGGATCACCGCCAGCCAGTCGCCGGACGGCTGCGCCACCGGCAGCTCGATCAGCGGCAGCTCGGTCAGCTCGCGGTCCTGATAGGGATCGTTGTTCAGGCGCTTCCACGCATCGACGAAGGAATCGCGCCAGCGCGCCGGCTCGGCGAAGCCGTGGCCGACGCCGGGCACCGTCACCAGCTCGGCATTCGGTACGCCCTCGACGAACTGCGCGACCTTCGCGCCGGCGACGTACGGATCGGCCGCGCCCTGCAGCACGGTCCAGCGCAGCAGGTATTCGTCGCTCGGCGCGAGCTGCCAGCCGCGGCCGTCGGCGGCCGGCTTGCCGACCTCGCCCTGATCGCCTTCGCACAGCCGCCACGGGCTGCGCCAGTCCGGATCGAAGCCGAGCGCCATGCCGCCGAGGAAGGTGTTCGGCGTCGATTCGGCGAGGCCCAGAAACACCAGCGATGCACCGAGCCCGACGCCGACCAGCAGCGGCCGGCGGTAGTCGCCGAGGCCGAGTTCCTTCTGCACGTACTGCGACATCGCCTCGAAATCCCAGCCGGCATCGGCGCAGGTCTCGTCCGGTTTCGGGCGGATGTTGTGCAGCAGCCGCTCGCCATCGACCGACAGCACCAGCGAGCCCTGCGCGTTCAGCAGCCGGCCGATCTCGGCCTCGGCCTGCATCGGCCCGCCGCTGCCGGAGACGACAATGGTCACCGAGCGCGGCTTGCCCTCCGGGCGCAGCACGGCGATGTCGCCGAAGCGCCCGTAGTTCAGGGTTTCGGCCGTGGCCGGGGTCAGCGTCGAGCAGGCGACGGTGCAGAACAGCGCGG
>NZ_DAOLKE010000189.1:0-6909 GCF_035331805.1 Plasticicumulans sp.
GGTGACGCCGGCCGCCGTGCCGGTAGCGACGACGCCGGCCGTGGCCACGGCGAGCGAGCCGGCGCCGGCGACGCGCTGAAAACCCGGCCTCTGCCAGAAGACGAAGGCCGCACCGGTCCATGCCCGGTGCGGCCTTCGTTTTTTTACGGTCTCCGGCGCAGGGCGCGCGGCCGCAGGCGTCAGGCCGGACGTTCGAGGCCGGCGAAGAACAGATCGACCAGCGGGCCGGCCTCGTCGGCGAGCCGGTAGCGCAGGTCCGGCGCGAACAGCCAGTCGCTGATCGTGCCGAGCATGTAGTTGTGCAGCGCGATCGCCGCGCGCCGCGGTTCGACACCATCGCGCAACTGCCCGAGCGCGTGCGCGCGTGCGAGCACGGTTTCACTGTGCTCGACGAAGCACTTGTTCTGCTGGTCGAAGCGCAGGCACAGCTCGCCGAGTTCGTCGACGTACTCGCACTTGTGCAGCAGCACCGCCAGCACCTGCTGCAGTTGCGGGCAGGCGGCGATGTCCTGCAGGTCGAGCACGCAGCGCTCGCGCAGCGCCGCCAGCGGGTCTTCGGCGTGCAGCAGCTTTTCCATCGCCTCGGTGAACGGCAGCGCGACGCGTTCGTGCATCGCGTTGAACAGTTCGAGCTTGTTCGCGAAATGCCAGTAGATCGCGCCGCGCGTCAGCCCGGCGGCCGTCGCGATCTCGGCGAGCGTGGTGCGCGAGACGCCCTTCGTGAAGAACAGGCGTTCGGCGGTGTCGAGGATCAGCGAGCGCGTCTGCTCGGCCTCGGCCTTGGTGCGTCTGACCATGTCGGTGCGGGGTGAATCCCGGGAAAACGGCGGAGTCGGTGCCGGTTGCGGACAGTGTATCGCTTCGCGGGGCTTTGCATACATACATGAATGTATGTAAAGTGCACTGCAACATCATCGAACGTCGCGCCGTGGCGCTTGTCCGCGCACACGCATCCGCCGGTGCGCTCCGGGAGTCCTGCCCATGATCCGCCTGTTCACGCGCCCGCTGTCACGGCTCTTCCGCCGGCCGGACCTGATCCTGATGCGCCTCGTCACCGTATGGATCTTCACCGGTGCCCTGATCGTGCTGGTCGCCGGCTGCGACAGCCGCGCCAACAATGACAGCGCTAACCACGCGATGCCGCCGCCCGAGGTCGCGCGCAGTGTCGTCCGTGCGGCCGATGTCGAGCTGCCGCTCGAATACGTCGCGCAGGTCGGCGGTTCGCGCGAGGTGCAGGTGCGCGCACGCGTCGAGGGCATCCTGCAGAAGCGCACCTACACCGAAGGCAAGCCGGTCAAGGCCGGCGAGACGCTGTTCCTGATCGACCCGGCGCCTTTCCAGGCCGCGCTCGATCGCGCCCGTGCCGATCTCGCCGAGCAGGAGGCGCGGCTTGCGCAGGCGGACAAGGAGCTGAAGCGCGTGCAGCCGCTGTTCGCCGACCGGGCCGTCAGCCAGAAGGACCGCGACGCCGCGCAGGCCGAGCGCGATCAGGCGAGTGCGGCGGTCAAGTCCGCGCGCGCCGCGGTGCGCACGGCCGAGATCGACCTCGGCTACACGCGCGTGACCGCTCCGATCGCCGGCATCACCAGCCGCGAGGTGCGCTCCGAAGGCAGCCTCGTGCGTCCCGGCGATGCAAGCGGCGCGCTGACGACGCTGAACCAGGTCGATCCGGCCTACGTGCGCTTCACCTACGCCGAGAACGAGGCTCTGATGATCCGCAAGTCGATCGCCGAGGGCCGGTTGCGCATGCCGGCCGGCGGACCGCAGGTCGAGGTCGTGCTCGCCGATGGCAGCGTGCATCCGCAGGCCGGGCGGATCGACTTCACCGACACGCTGGTCGATCCGCAGACCGGTACGGTCGGCGTGCGCGCGACGGTTGCCAACCCCGATGCCACGCTGCTGCCCGGCCAGTTCGTGCGCGTGCGGCTGAAGGGCGTCACGCGCCCCGGCGCGATCGTCGTGCCGCAGCGTGCGGTGATGCAGGGACCGGACGGCCAGTTCGTCTGGGTCATCGGCGACGGCGACAAGGTCGAGTTCCGGCCGGTCGTCACCGGCGCCTCGATCGGCAAGGGCTGGATCGTCGAGGAAGGGCTGAAGGGCGGCGAGCGGGTCGCGACCGACAACCTGCTGAAGCTCGCGCCCGGCGCGCTCGTCGTCGAGCCGAAACCGGCACCGGCCGCCGCGGCCGGCGGCCACGCGCCGCAGGGCTGAACCCGCTCTGGCACCCATTTGCATCGCCGGCGCGCGCCCCGCCCGCGCGCCGTGCCGTCCCGCGCCCACCCCCGGGGAGCCCGCGCATGAATTCCCGCTACTTCATCGAACGCCCGATCCTCGCGAGCGTGCTGTCGATCGTCATCGTGCTCGCCGGCCTCGCGTCGATGCGCGCGCTGCCGATCGCGCAATACCCGGACATCGTGCCGCCCGAGGTGCAGGTCACGGCCTTCTACCCGGGTGCCAGCGCCGAGGTGGTCGCCGCGACCGTCGCCGCGCCGCTCGAACAGGCGATCAACGGCGTCGACGACATGCTGTACGTGCGCTCGAACTCCTCGGCCGGCGCGCTGACCATCGCCGCCAGCTTCGCGATCGGCACCGATCCGGATCAGGCGACGATCAACGTCAACAACCGCGTGCAGTCGGCGCTGCAGTCGCTGCCCGAGGAAGTGCGCCGCCAGGGCGTCAAGGCCGAAAAACAGAGCTCGAACCTGCTGCAGATCGTCATGCTCGATTCGCCAAGCAAGCGCTTCGACACGGTGTTCATCAGCAACTACGCGCTGGTCAACGTCGTCGACGAGCTGCGCCGCATCAACGGCGTCGGCAACGCGATGATCTTCTCGGCGCGCGACTACTCGATGCGCATCTGGATCCGGCCCGACCGGCTCGCGAGCCTCGGGCTGACGCCGTCCGACATCGCCGCCGCGGTGCGCGAGCAGAACTCGCAGTTCGCGGCCGGCAAGTTCGGGCAGGCGCCGATGGGCACGCCGCAGGAATTCACCTACACGGTGACGACGCAGGGGCGTCTGGCGACGCCGGAGGAATTCGGCGCGATCGTGCTGCGCGCCGAGGCCGACGGCACGCTGCTGCGGCTCCGTGATGTCGCGCGCATCGAGCTTGGCGCCGCCGACTACGGCATGGTCGCCAAGCGCAGCGGCAACGAGACGGTCGCGATCGGCATCTTCCTCGCGCCCGGTGCCAATGCGCTCGCGGTCGCCGGCGCCGTCGATGCGCGCATGAAGGAGCTGGCCCGGCACTTCCCGGTCGGCCTGCAGTGGACGGCGCCGTATGACACGACGCGCTTCGTCGAGATCTCCATCCGCGAGGTGGTCAAGACCCTCGCCGAGGCGATGGGTCTGGTGTTCCTCGTCGTGTTCCTGTTCCTGCAGAGCGCGCGCGCGACCATCATCCCGTTCCTGGCCGTGCCGGTGTCGCTGATCGGCACCTTCGCCGGCATGTACCTGCTCGGCTTCTCGATCAACACGCTGACGCTGTTCGGCATGGTGCTGGCGATCGGCATCGTCGTCGATGACGCCATCGTCGTGCTGGAGAACGTCGAGCGCATCATGCGCACCCAGCGCCTGCCGCCGCGCGAGGCGACGATCCAGGCGATGCAGGAGGTCAGCGGCCCGGTCATCGCCATCGTGCTCGTGCTCTGTGCGGTGTTCGTGCCGGTCGGCTTCGCCGGCGGACTGGCCGGGCAGATGTACAAGCAGTTCGCGATCACGATCGCCGTGTCGGTCGTGCTGTCGGGCTTCGTCGCGCTGACGCTGACGCCGGCGCTGTGCGCGACGCTGCTGAAGCCCGTCGCCCACGAGCCGGGGCGGTTCTTCCGCGCCTTCAACCGCGGCTTCGAGCACGTCACCAACGGTTATTCGGCCGGCGTGCGCTTCTTCCTGAAGCGCGCGCTGCTCGGCGTGGCGCTGTTCGCCGGCATGCTGGTGCTGACCTGGGGGCTGTTCCAGCGCGTGCCGGGCTCGCTGGTACCGGACGAGGATCAGGGCTACGTGATGACGATGGCGATCCTGCCGCCCGGCGCCTCGCTCGAACGCACGATCGCCGTCAACGACCGCATCAACGAGTTCGCGCTCGCAAACCCCGCTGTCGACAACGTCATCGCGCTGTCGGGGCTGGATCTGCTGTCGTTCTCGAACGTGCCGTTCTACGGCGCCGCCTTCATCCCGCTGAAGCACTGGGAAGACCGCACCGCGCCCGGTCAGGACGCGCAGTCGCTGGTCGGGCAGTTCTTCATGCAGGGCGCGCAGATCCGCGATGCCATCGTGCTCGCGTTCAACCCGCCGCCGATCAGCGGCATGTCGACGACCGGCGGCTTCGAGGCCTATCTGCAGAGCCGCGGCGGCGGCGGGTCGAAGGCGCTGGCCGGCGAGGTGCAGAAGTTCCTCGCCGCCGCCGGCCAGCGCCCGGAGCTCGCCGGACTGAACACGATTTTCAACGCCAGCGTGCCGCAGATCGACATCCGGCTCGATCGCGAGAAGGCGCGCGCGCTCGGCGTGCCGGTCAACACCGTGTTCGAGACCATGCAGGCGACCTTCGGCGCGCTGTACGTCAACGACTTCAACAAGCTCGGCCGCACCTTCAAGGTGCAGGTGCAGTCCGAGGCCGAGTACCGCGAGAAGCCCGATGACCTGAAGTACGTCTACGTGCGCTCGACCGACGGCCGCATGATCCCGCTGACGGCGCTGGTCGAGGTCGTGCGCAGCGCCGGGGCCGAGGTCGTCGATCGCTACAACGTGTTCCCGGCCGCGAAGATCGTCGGTGGTCCGGCACCCGGCTACAGCTCCGGGCAGGCGCTGGCGGCGATGGAGCAGGTCGCCGCGCAGACCCTCGGCGAGGACTACTCGCTGGTGTGGACCGGCTCGGCCTATCAGGAGCGCCTGACCGGCGGCACCTCGACGCTGGTGTTCGGTTTCGGTCTGGTCATGGTGTTTTTGATCCTCGCCGCGCTGTACGAGCGCTGGACGCTGCCGGTCGCCGTCGTGCTCGCCGTGCCGTTCGCGCTGTTCGGCGCGCTGGCCGCGGTCTGGGTGCGCGGCATGGCCAATGACGTGTACTTCCAGATCGGCCTGGTGACGCTGATCGGCCTGGCCGCGAAGAACGCGATCCTGATCGTCGAGTTCGCGCTGCTGAAGGCGCAGGACGGCGTGCCGGTCGCGCAGGCCGCGCTCGAAGCCGCACGGCTGCGCTTCCGGCCGATCATCATGACCTCGCTCGCCTTCGTGCTCGGCGTCGTGCCGCTCGCGCTGTCGACCGGCGCCGGGGCGGCGAGCCGCCATTCGATCGGCACCGGCGTCATCGGCGGCATGCTGGCCGCGACCTTCCTCGCGACCTTCTTCGTGCCGCTGTTCTTCCGCCTCGTCGTGCGCCATGCGCCGAAACCGCATCACCACGGCGCTGCGGCTGACCCGCACGACCCCTCCGACCCGTCCGCGAAGGCTCCGGAGCCGCATCATGGCTGAGCGCATCCGTTCCCTGTCAGGCCCGTTCCGCCGGTCGCGCCGCGTCGCCGCACGGGTCGCCGCGCTCGCCGTCGCACTGGCGCTGGCCGGCTGCATGGTCGGCCCCGACTACCAGCGCCCGGCGCTGGAGCTGCCGGCCGGCACGGCCGGCGTGCCGAGGATCGCCGATGACTGGTGGCGCAGCTTCAACGATCCGGTGCTCGACGGCTTCGAGGCCGAGGCGCTCGCGCACAACCTCGACCTCGCCGAAGCGGTCGCGCGCATCGACGAGGCCCGCGCCAGCCTGCGCGGTGCCCGCGGCCAGCAGCTGCCGGATGCGACCGTCGGCGTGAACCAGAGCCGCTCGCGCATCAGCGGCGTCGGCTCGACGCCGCTGCCGGCCGGCACGCCGCTGACCAGCAGCGACCGGCGCGTGTCGCTCGACCTGTCCTGGGAGATCGACCTGTGGGGGCGGCTTGCGCGCGGCACCGAGGCGGCGCGCGCCGAACTCGCTGCCAGCGAGGCCGCGCGCGACGGCGTGCGCCTGTCGCTGACCGCGACCGTCGCGCGCAGCCTGTTCGAGGCGCGCGCGCTGGCCGCGCAGCTCGACATCACCCGCCAGACCGTCACCTCGCGCCGCCAGACCGCCGGGCTGCAGCAGAAGCGGTTCCGTGCCGGTTCGGTTTCCGAACTCGAAGCCAGCCAGGCCGAGGCCGAAGCCGCCGATGCCGCGGCGCGCCTGCCCGATCTCGAACAGCAGCTCGCCGCCGCCCGCAACGCGCTCGCCGTGCTGCTCGGGCGCACGCCGCAGGCGCTGGTCGAGCGCCCGGTCGGCGATCTCGGCGGCGAGGAGAAGCTGCCGCCGCTGCCCTCGGTGCCGGCGGCTCTGCCCTCCGACCTGCTCGAACGCCGGCCCGACGTGCGCTCCGCCGAGCAGCAGCTCGTCGCCGCCAACGCCCGCATCGGCGCGGCAAAGGCCGACTACTTCCCGCGGCTGACGCTGACCGGCTCCTACGGCGCCGAGAGTCAGGCGCTGTCGGATCTGTTCACCGGTCCGGCCAACACCTGGTCGCTCGCCGCCGGCCTCGTGCAGCCGCTGTTCACCGGCGGGCGCATCGCCGCGAACGTCGAGGGCGCCGAGGCGCGCACGGCGCAGGCCGAGATCGCGTACCGGCGCACGGTGCAGGCGGCCTTCCGCGAAACGCTGGATGCGCTGGTCGCGCACCGCAGCGCCAGCGAGCGCCTGCGCGCCCGCGAGGAACGCGAGGCCGCCCTCGCCCGCTCGCTGAAGCTCGCCAACCGCCGCTACGAAGCCGGCTATTCGAGCTGGCTCGACGTGCTCGACGCCGAACGCGGCCTGTTCCAGGCCAGGCTCGACCGCGTCGAGGCCCGGCGCGTACGCCTCGATGCGGCGATCGGGATCATCGAGGCGATGGGCGGGGGGTGGACGGTGCCGGGGAAG
>NZ_DAOLKE010000190.1:0-6860 GCF_035331805.1 Plasticicumulans sp.
CTGCGGCCTCGGCCAGCAGCCGCGCGCGGCTGTCGGCGATCGCGGCCGCACCCGTGCAGTCGATGCCGAGGGCTTCGAGCACCTGCTGCTGCGTGGCGGGGGCGATGGCGTGGCGGATGCCGCGGTAATCGGTCCATTCGGCCGCCAGTCCGGCGGTCTGGGCAAGTGCGGCAAGATCGGCCGGGGCGTGGGGCATCTTGGACTTCCGTCAGGGGGAATCGGGGACCGTGCCTGCGGACAGCCAGACCGTCGTGGCAGCAGCGGCCAGATCGTCACGCGCCAGCGCCGCGGCGGCGCCGTCCCGGCTCTCGTACAGCAGCGAGCCGGCCGGCGGCACGAAGTCGAGCTCGACCGGCATGTCGGCGAGATTCGTGTAGATCGTCAGCATCGTACCGTCCCCGAGGCGCCAGCGGGCACGCAGCGCCGCCGGTCCGAGCGCTGCGCTGCCGAGCGCCCGTGTGCCGGCCAGCCGCGGCGCGAGCAAGGTGTTGCGCAGGCGCAGCAGCGTCGCCACCCGGGCAGCATCCTCGGGATCGCCGGGCTGCGGGCGCGAGGACTCGAACGTCGTCCCGGCGTTCGGGTCCGGGATCGCGGCGCGGCGTTCGGGATCGGCGAAGGCCGCGAACTGCGCGAACTCGCGCCGGCGGCCCTCGCGCACGGCCTCGGCGAGTTCGTCGTGGAAGTCGGTGAAGAACAGGAACGGCGTGGTCGAACCGAGTTCGTCGCCCATGAACAGCAGTGGCACCTGCGGGCAGAGCAGCTGCACGGCCAGCGCCGCGCGCCAGGCTTCGAGCCGGCCGGCCTGCGCGCAGAGCGCCAGCAGCCGCTCGCCGAGCGCGCGGTTGCCGATCTGGTCGTGGTTCTGCAGGAAGAACACGAAGGCCGAGGCCGGCAGGTGCGCACTCGGCGTGCCGCGCGGCCGGCCGTCGTGGCCCGGCGAGGGCTCGCCCTGCCAGCCGAAGCCTTCGCCGAGGCAGCGCACGAACAGCTCGCCGGCACGCCCGGCGTAGTTCGCGTAATAGCCCTCGCGCTCGCCGGTCAGCAGCACGTGCAGCGCGTTGTGCGCGTCGTCGTTCCACTGCGCATCGAAGTCGCCGTCGAGGTGCGAAGCCGTGTTGTGCTCGTTTTCGAGCATCAGGTGCACGTGCCGGCCGGGGGTCGCGGCGCGCACGGCAGCGGCCATCTCATCGAGCCAGCCGGGGTCCGGAATCGCGTGCACGGCGTCGAAGCGCAGGCCGTCGAAGCGGTAGTCGAGCAGCCAGTACAGCGCGTTGCCGGTGAAGAAGGCCCGCACCGCCGGTTGCGAGAAGTCGATGGTCGCGCCCCACGGCGACTGCGCATCGGCGACGAAGAACTGCGGCGCATACGCGTGCAGGTAATTGCCCTCGGGGCCGAAGTGGTTGTAGACGACATCGAGGTAGACGCAGAGCCCGAGTCCGTGCGCGGCGTCGATCAGCGCGCGCAGCTGCGCGGGCGTGCCGTAGGCGGTGTCCGGCGCGTAGGGCAGCACGCCGTCGTAGCCCCAGTTGCGCCGGCCCGGGAAATCGGCGATCGGCATCAGCTCGATCGCCGTGATGCCGGCTTCGGCCCAGCGCGGCAGCTGCGCGCGCACGCCGTCGAAGCCGCCGCACACGCCGGCGTGGACTTCGAGGATGACCATCTGCGGCCACGGCCGGCCGCGCCAGTCCGGATACTGCCAGACGTAGTCACCGGGCCCGACGACGACGCTGGCCTCATGCACGTCGCCGGCCTGCAGCCGCGAGGCCGGGTCCGGCACGGCCAGGTCCGCAGCGACGCGGTAGCGGTAGCGCGCGCCGGGAGCGGCGTCGGTCCTGGCCTCGAACCAGCCGCCATCGAGTGCCGTCATCGCCAGCGGCGGCCGGCCGTCGAGTTCAAGCTCGAGCGCGACCTGCGTGCAGCCCGGTGCCCACAGCCGGAACTGCACCTGCCCGTCATCGAGCACGCGCGCGCCGAAGTCGTGATCGGCACGCGCAGGACAGCCGCAGGCGACGGGGCGCTGCACGCCGGCGTTCATGCCGGCACCGGCAGCGGCCCGGGATCATCGAAGCCCGGCAGCGGTTCGGGTTGCGGCTCGGGCGCCGGATCGGGCCACGGGCGCGGCGGGGGCTCCGGAGCCGGGTCGGGGACCGGCTGCGGACGCGGTTCGGGCACCGGATCGGGTACGGGCTCGGGCCAGGGCTCGGGCGCCGGGTCCGGCGCCGGCTCGGGCGGCGGCAGCGGCGCCGGATCGATCGGGCCGTCCGGGGGATCGCTGATCGCATCGACCGGCGCTGCGCCGGCAGCCGCGAGCGCGGCCGATTCGACCGCCACCTCGTCGGGCAGCGGCTCCCGGCGCTGGTGGCCGGCGAGCAGCACGCAGGTGTTCGGCGAGACCACGTAGCGGCCGTCCCGCACCGGATCGCTGTCGAGTTCGGGGTGGGCGCTGTCGATCAGCACGCGGAAGTCATACAGCGGCGGCGGCAGCCGGAACGTGTGCCCGGCCCCGTCGGCGTTGTGCAGCAGCACCAGCACGTCGAGCCGGCCATCGGCACGGCGGGCGGCACGGCGCAGGCCGAGCAGGCGCGCGGCGACGTTGTGCCAGTCGCTGTCGATCAGCTCGACGCCGCGCTCGTCGAACCAGAACACGTCGCGCAGGCCCGCGTCGGACTCGTGGTGACCGTGCTGGAAATACAGCCCCTGCAGCAGCGGCCAGCTGCGCCGCAGCCGGATCAGGCGCTCGACGAAGGTGCGCAGCGCCCTGCCCTCGCCGGTTGCGGCGCGCTCCCAGTCGAGCCACGACAGCTCGTTGTCCTGGCAGTACACGTTGTTGTTGCCGGCCTGCGTCTGCCCGAACTCGTCGCCGGCGAGCAGCATCGGCGTGCCGTGGCTGAAGAACAGCGTCATCAGCAGGCTGCGGCTGACGCGCAGGCGCGCGTCGTTGACGATCACGTCGTCGGTCGGTCCCTCGCAGCCCCAGTTGCAGCTGGCGTTGTCGTTGCCGCCGTCGCGGTTGTCCTCGCCGTTGGCCTCGTTGTGCTTGTCGTTGTAACTGACGAGGTCGCGCAGCGTGAAACCGTCGTGGGCGGTGATGAAGTTCACGCTCGCCCAGGGCTTGCGCCGGTGGTGGTCAAAGAGTTCGGCCGAGCCCTGCAGGCGCGCGGCCAGCGCGCTGCGCAGGCCGTCGTCGCTGCGCCAGTAGCAGCGCACGTCGTCGCGGAAGCGTCCGTTCCACTCGGCCATGCCGGCCGGGTGCTGGCCGATCTGGTAGCCGCCGGGGCCGATGTCCCAGGGTTCGGAGATCAGCTTGACGCGGGCGAGCAGCGGGTCCTGCAGCAGCGCATCGAAGAAGCCGCAGCCGGGGTCGAAGCCGTGCACCTCGCGCCCGAGCGTGACGCCGAGGTCGAAGCGGAAGCCGTCGACGTGGAATTCCTGCACCCAGTAGCGCAGCGAATCCATGACCATGCGGATCACCGCCGGATGCGAGAAGTTGACGGTGTTGCCGCAGCCGGTGTCGTTGATGTGGTAGCGGGCGTTGTCCGGCAGCAGCCGGTAGTAGCTGGCGTTGCCGAAGCCGCGCCAGCTCAGCGTCGGACCGAGTTCGCTGCCCTCGCAGGTGTGGTTGTAGACGACATCGAGGATCACCTCGATGCCGGCGGCGTGCAGCTCGCGGACCGCCCACTTGATCTGGCCGAGCGTGCCGTCGGACAGGTAGGCCGGTTCCGGCGCGAAGTACGACAGCGTGTTGTAGCCCCAGTAGTTGGTCAGGCCCTGGTCGAGCAGGTGGTGATCGCGGGCAAAGGCATGGATCGGCAGCAGCTCGACGGCGGTGACGCCGAGCCGGCGCAGGTAGTCGATGACCGCCGGATCGCCGAGCGCGCCGAAGCTGCCGCGCTCGGTGTCGCCCAGGCCGGGAAAGCGCTGCGTGAAGCCCTTGACGTGCAGCTCGTAGATCACCGTGTCCGACCACGGCGTGCGCGGCGCCCGGTCGTTGCCCCAGTCGAACGAGGCATCGACCAGCACCGCCTTCGGCAGGTAGCGGGCGCTGTCGGTGCGATCCGGCACCAGATCGGCCTTCGCACCGCCCATGCGGTAGCCGTACAAGGCCTTGTTCCAGCGCAGCGCCCCGGCGAGCTGGCGCGCATACGGGTCGATCAGCAGCTTGTGCGGATTGAAGCGGTGACCGCGCTGCGGGTCGTACGGCCCGTACACGCGGTAGCCGTAGCGCTGGCCGGGCTGCACGCGCGGCAGGTAGCCGCGCCAGATGCCGTTCGTGCAGTCCGGCAGCTGCAGCCGGCGTTCCTCGCCGCGCGCATCGAACAGGCACAGCTCGACGGCCTCGGCATCCTCGGCGAACACGGCGAAATGCGCACCGCGCCCATCCCAGAGGGCGCCGAGGGCGGTGGCGGAACTCGGCAGCAAGGTGTCGGCGACAGGCATGGTGTCCTCGTGCAGGGCGGATCGTCGGCAGGGCCGGTACACGGTGGCAGGTCGGACCGGGTTCTGCCGCCCGGTGACCGGACTTCCCCAAGCGGCGGCTCCGGCCTTCGCGGCTGCCGCCGGCTGCCAGCCCGGACAGGCACCGGACACGCCCGGCGGACCGTGTGCGGGGGGTCACACGATCCACCGGGCGCGCCGGCGGAACCCGAAAGGCCAAGAGCGGCTTTTGCCCGGCAGGATTAACGGAGTGCGGCAGGCCGTCCTCAGTTCAGCGCGAGGTCCGGCCGCCGGCCGTTGCGGCCGGTGTGCGGGCCGGGCAGCGGCGTGCGCACCGTCAGCGGCGTGCGCGGGGCCGGTGCCCGGACGGGTGCGGTCTCCGGCGGCACGGCCGGCAGCGGCATGGCGGCCCCGGCCCCGCGCGCCTGCAGGTTGTCGAGCATCTCCTGCGTGACCAGCACGATGCCTTCGCTGCTGCGGTGGAACAGGCGCTGGTCGCTGGCGGCGTCCTCGCCGATCACGAGGCCGTCGGGCACGACGCAGCCCTCGTCGATGACGGCGCGGCGGATGCGGCAGTTGCGCCCGACGCGCACGTCGGGCAGCAGCAGGGATTCCTCGATGCGGCTGCCGGCCTCGACGCGGGCGCCGGTGAACAGCACCGAGCGCTCGACCGTGGCGCCGGTCACCGTGCAGCCGCCGCAGCAGAGCGCATCCTCGATCACGCTGCGCGGGCCATCCGGCACCGACGAGAAGCGCGCCGGCGCCGACTGTTCCTCGCCGGTCCACACCGGCCAGCGCTCGTCATCGAGGTTCAGCACCGGCTCGGCGCCGCAGAGCTCGATGTTGGCGCGCCAGAAGGCATCGACGGTACCGACATCGCGCCAGTAGCCCTGCCTGTCGGGATCGAACAGGTCGCGGAACGGGAAGGCGTGGACGCGCCCGGCGCGGATCGCTTCCGGAATCACGTCATGGCCGAAATCATGCCCGGAATTACGCATGCCGGCGTCGCGCTTCAATACATCGAGCAGATAACGCGCTTCGAACACGTAAATGCCCATGCTCGCCAGCGCGGTGTCCGGACGGCCGGGCATGGGTTTCGGATTCGGGGATTTTTCGATGAAACCGTGTACGCGCGTGCTTTCGTCGATTTCCATGACCCCGAAATCGACGGCCTCGGACAGCGGCACCTCGATACAGCCGATCGTGATGTCGGCACCGCTGGCCGCGTGATGCGCGAGCATCGGCCCGTAATCCATGTTGTAGACGTGATCCCCGGCCAGCACCAGCACGTAACGCGGCTGGTGGCGGCGGATGAATTCGATGTTCTGGTAAACGGCGTCGGCGGTGCCGACATACCAGGAGCTGAGATCGGAGTTCTGTTCGGCCGGCAGCAGTTCGATGAATTCGCCGAACTGGCCGCGCAGGAAGCTCCAGCCGCGCTCCAGATGGCGGATCAGCGCGTGACTCTTGTACTGCGTCAGCACGCCGATGCGGCGGATGCCGCTGTTGATGCAGTTCGACAGCGTGAAGTCGATGATCCGGAACTTGCCGCCGAAGGGCACGGCCGGCTTGGCGCGGTGCTGGGTCAGGTTGCGCAGGCGCGTGCCGCGCCCGCCGGCCATGACCAGCGCCAGGGTTTCACGGGTCAGACGACTGACGAAACGGGACTCGACGTTCGGCATCACGGGCTTGGTCGGGTGCATCGGCTGAATCTCCTCGGATCGAACCGCCGTTCGCCGGCTGGCGCACGGCCCATTGTCATCGCATCTGGAATGGCAGCCCGCACCGGAAGTTCCGGACCGGCAGCATCGGGAATCAGACGCCTGCCGGTTTCCCTGCTGATTGCGGGCCACCCGCATGCCGGCCCGTTCCGTCTGCCGACCCTTGATCCGGTACTGCCTTGAATGGGCTGAAACTGCGGGTGAAACCATCGGGTGAAACCATTACGCCGGAACCACCGGAATCATTACCTGAACCGCGGTGCGCGCCTGACGCGGCCATCGGCAATCCCGCCCGTCCCGCTGCCAATGCGCCTGCGGCCCGTTCGCCTGCCGCGGGCGCGCAGCGACGCTCGCCCGGACATTTCGGCCCGTGGCCCTGCATCGGGTGGGGACGCTGCACGCCGTGCGTTTGCGGTGGCGGGCCGTGCCGGTCCGGCAATCACGGCCCGTACGCCGGAAGCGACGAACAGCACTTTCGATGAGCGCAAGGGCAAAGCGTTCCCGCAACGACAGTTCACTTTCATTGCCAAACGTTCAGCCTGCTGCGCCGCGCGATCCGCTCTGTCGCTGCACTTGCACATCGCGCAAAGCCCGCACCGTGCTTGCTGCCGTGGCGCGCGCGTCTCACCATGCGCGGTCCCGCGTCCGCCCGAGCCCCAGACCTGCCGTGACCGTCGCTGCCGCCGATCCGTACGCCCGCCACAC
>NZ_DAOLKE010000191.1:0-6844 GCF_035331805.1 Plasticicumulans sp.
GGAGCTGCGCGTCGCGCACGTGCTCGACGGCGGGCCGGCGCAGGCAGCCGGGCTCGCGGCCGGGGACGTGCTGGTCGCCCTCGATGGTCTGCGCGTGCAGCCGCGCGGCTTCGAGCGCCAGCTCGGGCGCTACGCGCCGGGGGCGCGCGTCGAGCTGCTGGGGTTCCGGCGCGACGAGCTGATGCGCTTCCCGCTCGAACTCGCCGCCGCCCCGGCCGACACCGTCTGGATCACGCCCGACCCGCAGGCGGACGCCGAAGCCCTGCAGCGCCGTCAGGCCTGGCTCGGTGAGACCGGTGTGTCGCCGGGGTGAGCTTGAACGGTCGGGGGCGAGTGTTTAGAGTCACCGCCGTCTGCGGCCCGCAACAGATCACAACAATTCCGGACAGGGGACGTACGCTCCCGACGCCATGACCCAGACGCCGACCGCCGAGGCGCCCTTCGAGCTCAAGGGCAGCCTGTTCACGCTGACTGTGCTGCATCTGCGCGAGACCGATCTCGGCGCGATCGAGCAGGCGCTGCTCGTCAAGATCGCCCAGGCCCCGGCGTTCTTCGCCAACACCCCGGTCGTCGTCGATCTCGACGCGCTCGCCGATACGGCGGCGATGCCGGATTTCGCCGGGCTGGCGCGGATCCTGCGCACCCACGGGCTGGTGCCGGTCGGCGTGCGTCACGGCAGTGCCGCGCAACTCGCCGCCGCCGCCGCCGCCGGGCTGCCGATGCTGCCGGAAAGCCGTCCGGCGCTGCGGCGCGAAGCAACGACCGATGCCGGCGGCGATGCGAAACCCGCAGACCCCGGCCCGCACAACCGCGTCGTCGTGCAGCCGGTGCGCTCCGGCCAGCAGGTCTACGCGGCCGACGGCGACCTGACGCTGCTCGGTCCGGTCAGTGCCGGTGCCGAGGTGCTCGCCGATGGCAGCATCCATGTCTACGGACCGCTGCGCGGCCGGGCGCTGGCCGGCGTGCGCGGCAAGCTTGAAGCCCGCATCTTCTGCCTCGGCCTCGAAGCCGAGCTGGTGTCGGTCGCCGGCCGATACCGCATCCTCGAAAAGAACGGCGAAGGCTGGGGCAAGGCCGTGCAGATCTACCTGTCCGGCGAACACCTGATCATCGAGCCGCTCACCGTCGAAGCCGGCGCGCACCGCAAGTCCTAGGAGACACACCCTTGGCCAAGATCATCGTCGTCACCTCCGGGAAGGGGGGCGTGGGCAAGACCACGACCAGTGCGAGCTTTGCCACCGGGCTCGCGCTGCGCGGGCACAAGACCGTCGTCATCGACTTCGACGTGGGTCTGCGCAACCTCGACCTGATCATGGGCTGCGAGCGGCGCGTCGTGTACGACTTCGTCAACGTCATCAACAACGAGGCGACGCTGAACCAGGCGCTGATCAAGGACAAGCGCGTCGAGAGCCTGTACGTGCTGCCGGCCTCGCAGACGCGCGACAAGGATGCGCTGCACAAGGAAGGCGTCGAGCGCGTGCTCGAGGAGCTCAAGCAGAGCTTCGACTACATCATCTGCGACTCGCCGGCCGGCATCGAGCGCGGCGCGATGATGGCGATGTACTTCGCCGACGAGGCGCTGGTCGTCACCAATCCCGAGGTGTCGTCGGTGCGCGATTCCGACCGCATCCTCGGCATCCTCGCCAGCAAGTCGCGCCGCGCCGAGCAGGCCGAGGAGCCGGTGCGCGAGCATCTGGTGCTGACGCGCTACTCGCCCGAGCGCGTCGAGAAGGGCGACATGCTGTCGGTCGACGATGTCATGGAGATCCTCGCGATCCCGCTGCTCGGCGTGATCCCGGAGTCCTCGGCGGTGCTGCAGTCGTCGAACTCCGGCGTGCCGGTCGTGCTCGACGAGCAGGCCGATGCCGGCATCGCCTACGCTGACCTGGTTGCCCGTTTCCTCGGCGAGGAGCGCTCGCACCGCTTCCTGAGCGTCGAGCGGAAGGGCTTCTTCAAGCGCCTGTTCGGTAACTGAACATGGGCTTCTTCGACTATTTCCGTTCCTCCCGGCACAAGGACAACACCGCCGCGGTCGCCAAGGAGCGCCTGCAGATCATCGTCGCGCACGAGCGCGGCGCGAACCGCCGGCACAGCCCCGACTACCTGCCGGCGCTCAAGCGCGAGCTGCTGGAGGTCGTGCGCCGCTACGTGCAGGTCGAGCAGGACCAGATCAAGGTGCATCTGGACCGCGACGGCGACTTCGAGGTGCTCGAACTGAACATCCTGCTGCCCGATGACGAATCGGCGCGGGTGACGGTGACGACGCCGTCGGCGCCGAAACCGGCGCGCTGACGCAGGAAACCGCAGCGGTGAGCGGCGTGGCCGATGCCGGGGCCGGGCGTGTCCGCCTCGACAAGTGGCTGTGGGCCGCGCGCTTCTTCAAGACCCGGGCACTCGCGACCGAGGCGGTGAGCGGCGGACACGTGCATGTCGGCGGCGAGCGCGTGAAGCCGGCGCGCAGCCTGCATCCGGGCGACCGGCTCGACATCACGCGCGGGCACGAGCGCTTCGAGGTCATCGTGCGCGCGCTGTCGGAGCAGCGCGGGCCGGCCAGCGTCGCGCAGACGCTGTACGAGGAAACCGCCGCCTCGCGCAGCCGCCGCGAGCACGAGGCCGAACAGCACCGGCTGCAGGCCCTCGCGAATCCCCGCCCGGATGCCCGCCCCGACAAGCAGGCGCGCCGGCGCATCCTGCGCTTCGTGCGCGAGGGCGGGGGCTGAAAGCCGCAGGCGCTGCGGTTGGCCGGACGCTTCACCTCTGTCATGCTGCGGCGCAGCGACCGCAGGATCCGCCGGGTTCTCTGCGCCCGGCCTGAACAGGAGGGATGCCGATGCTGCCGCCCGCTTCATGCCGCGCCCCGTACGATGATTTCGAAGGGCTGAGTCTGGTGCCGCTCGACAACGCGCCGGATCGCCCGCCGGCTCCGCCGGCGGGCGGTGCGCTGCCGCGCCAGCCGCATCCGCCCGGACTGCCGGTCGCCGCCGTGCCGCTGCGCATGCGCGTGCAGTTTCATGGCGAGGGCGGCGAGTTCTTCCGCATCTGGATCGTCAACCTGCTGCTGACGGTGCTGACGCTCGGCATCTACTCGGCCTGGGCCAAGGTGCGCACGCGCCGCTACTTCTACGGCTGCACCTCGCTCGCCGGTTCGACCTTCGAGTACCTGGCCGAGCCGATGGCGATCCTGAAGGGGCGGGCGGTGCTGGCGGTCGCCCTGCTGCTGCTGTATGCGTCGCTGTCGATGATGCCGCTGTTCGGCGCCGCCCTGCTGGTCGGCGCGCTGCCGTTCGTGCCGGCGCTGATCGTCTCCAGCCTGCGCTTCAACTACCGGGTGACGCGCTGGCGCAACGTCGCCTTCCGCTTCACCGGCAGCTACGGCGGCGCGGCCGTGGCCTTCCTGCTGTGGCCGCTGCTCGGCGTCGTGAGTTTCGGCCTGCTGTGGCCGAAGGCCATCCAGGCGCAGCGCAGCTATCTGCTGAATCACGTGCACTACGGCAACGCTGCGTTTTCGGCCGACATCCCGCTGTGGCCGGTCTACGGCTGCTCGATCGTCGCCAGCGTGCTGCTCGGCATCGTCACCGCGGTGGCGACGGTGCTGAGCGGGCTGATGCTGGCGCGCGCCGGCCTGCGGCCGCAGTCCATGGCGGATCTGGACCACTGGCAGCTTTTTGCACTGGTGCTGCCGACGCTCGCCTACCTGTTCGGGCTGACGCTGTCCGCGGCCTATTACCGCGCGGCACTGCGCAACATCGTGCTCGCCGACGTGGCGATCGGCGACGGCCACGGCCTGCGCAGCCATGTGTCGGTGCTCGACTACATCGCCTTCGCGACCGGCAACCTGCTGCTGACCGTCGTCACGCTCGGGCTGGCGCGCCCGTGGGTGCGCGTGCGCACCGCACGCTATTTCGCGACCACGACCACGATCCGTTTCGCCGTGCCGGCCGGCGCGGCCATGGCCGGCATCGCCGCGGTGACCGAGGCGGCCGGTCGTCGCGGCTCGACGCTCGGCGATGCCGCCGGCGATGCCTTCGACTGGGATCTGTCGCTGTGAGTGAAGCCGGGAGCCTGCGCATCGCCGGCTGCCACTACCCGGCCGGCAGCGCCGCCGGCCAGGCCGCCGAACTGCACGTCAGCGCCGATGGCGCGCTGCGGCTCGAACCCGGCGGTCGTGCGCTCGGTCACTGGCGCGGCCTGCGCGTGCCCGAACGGCTCGGGCGCGCACCGCGCGTGCTCGGACTCGGGGATGGCGGCGGCTTCGAGACCGGCGACAATGCCGCCGTCGATGCCTGCGAACGGCGCTTCCGCGGCCGGGTCGCCGGTGGCCGGCTGCATGCGCTCGAAGGCCGCTGGACGATCGCGTGGCTCGCGCTCGCCGGACTCGGCTTCTCGATCTTCGCCGGCTTCGTCTGGGGCATCCCGGCGCTCGCGGCGCGCGTGGCGCCGTGGCTGCCGGCGTCGGTCGTCGTCGGCAGTTCCGAGGAGACCCTCGCGAGTCTCGACCGTCACGTGCTCGGTCCGAGCCGCCTGCCGGCGGCGCGCTGCGAGGTGCTCGAAGCCACGCGCGCGCGCCTTGCCGCGCGTGCCGGTCTGAGCGGCGGCCGGCTCGAATGCCGGCGCGGCGGTGCGTTCGGTGCCAACGCCTTTGCGCTGCCCTCGGGGCTGGTCGTGATCACCGATGAGTTCGTCGAACTCGGCGGGGACGAGGACGAGCTGGCCGGCGTGCTCGCGCACGAGGTCGCGCACGTCGAGTACCGGCACGGCCTGCGCCAGGCGCTGCAGGGCAGCCTGCTGACGCTCGGTGCGGCGCTGCTGACCGGGGATCTCGCCAATGCCGGCAGCTTCATCGCGCATCTGCCGGTCGTGCTCGCCGGCCTGCATTACTCGCGCGACTTCGAGCGCGAGGCCGATGCGCGCGGTGCGGCGCTGATGCGCGCCGAAGGCCGCGATCCGCGCGCGCTCGCCCGGGCGCTGGCGCGGCTCGAAGGCGCGGCCCGGCAGAAGGAACGTCCGGCAGCGCCGGCCTGGCTGTCCGATCACCCGGACACGCAGGAGCGCATCGCGCGCATCGAGGCGCTGGCACGCTGAAGCCTGCGCCGCACCGGCCGCGAGGGGCGCCAGCGGGCAGGCTCCGGCACGAGTCCGGCTTGCCCGGGCGCGTGCAGCCGCTACGGTTTGGATGAATCTTCCCCTGGCCGCCCCCCGGAGCCTGCCCGATGCCCCTGCCCGTCACGCCGCGCCTGACCGTCGATGCCATCATCGAACTCGCCGACCGCCCCGGCCGGCCGATCGTGCTGATCGAGCGGCGCAACCCGCCGCCGGGCTGGGCGCTGCCCGGCGGCTTCGTCGATGTCGGCGAGCGCGTCGAGGACGCCGCGATCCGCGAGGCGGCCGAGGAGACCGGGCTGGACGTGCGCCTGATCACGCTGCTCGGCATCTACTCGGACCCGGCGCGCGACGCGCGCTTCCACACCGCCGGAGTCGTCTATGTGGCCGAGGCCACCGGCACGCCGGTGGCTGCCGATGACGCGCGCCACCTCGATGTCTTCGATCCGGACGGCCCGCTGCCGCTGCTCGCCTTCGATCATGCGCAGATCCTCGCCGATTACCGCCAGTGGCGGGCACACGGCACTGGCGCGCCGCTGCGCCCGGCGCACTGAATTCCCGTTCTCACGGCAGCGGATGCCATCCTGATTTCATCCTGATTCCGTCCGGATTCCATTCTGACTGCATCCGTTCGCCGGTCCGGCCCGCATGGCTTGCTGACGGCGATGCTGCGCGACCACCGCTGCCGCCCGAATGCACGGGTGGGCAGCAGGGCGGTGGCGCCTGATCACACGGGGAGTCTCCATGTCTGCACCCGCCGAATTGACCGATCTGCTGCTGGCCAGCGGCCGTGGCGATCGACCTGCCTTCGAGCGCCTGTACCGGCTCAGCTCGCCGCGTCTGTACTCGCTGGCGCGCTGGCTGCTCAAGCGCGATGCGCTGGCCGAGGAGATCATGCAGGAGGCCTACGTGCAGATCTGGCGCGACGCCGCCCGCTTCGATCCGGCGCGCGCGTCGGCGATGACCTGGATGGCGGTGATCGTGCGCCACCGCGCGCTCGACGAACTGCGCCGCAAGCGTCCGGAGCTCGAACCCGGCGGTGGTTCCGCCGGCAGCGACGAGGACGATGCCATGCCCGAACCGGGAGTGGCCGAGGCCGATCCGGATGCCGGCCCGCTGGAACTCGCGCTCGCCGACGGCGACCGCCGCCAGCTCGGCATCTGTCTGGAGACGCTGAGCGAGATGCAGCGCCAGAGCATCCTGCTCGCCTTCCTGCGCGGCCTCACGCACTCCGAGGTCGCCAGCGCGCTGGCCGCGCCGCTCGGCAGCGTCAAGAGCTGGGTGCGCCGCGGACTCGAACAACTGAAGAGGTGCCTCACGTCATGAACTACCGCGATCCGAAACTGGGCACCCGGCTCGCGGCGGAGTACGCGCTGGGCACGATGGGAGGGCTGGCCCGCCGCCGCTTCGAGGGTCTGATGGCCGCCGATCCCTGGCTGCGGCGCGAGGTGCGCGCCTGGCAGGACGATCTCTACGGCATCGTCGAGCTGATCCCGGAGCGCACCCCGCCCGAGCGGCTGTGGACGCACATCGAAACCCGGCTGTGGCCGGTCGCGACCGGCAGGGTCGTGCCGCTCGCGCCGAAGGCCCGGCCGTCGCGGCTCTGGCAGGTCTGGAGCGGACTGGCGACGGCGGCGGCATTGCTGCTGGCCGTGGCCGTGTGGCGGGCGCCGGCGCCGCCCTCGCCGCAGCCGCTGGCGGTGCCCGATTACGTCGCCGTGGTCAGTGACCGCGACGGCCGGCC
>NZ_DAOLKE010000192.1:0-6837 GCF_035331805.1 Plasticicumulans sp.
GAACCCGGCCGCATCGTGCTCGACGTGCATGCGTCGATGGAGCAGGTGCTGGTGCAGGCCGCCTACGGCCCGGCGGCCACGGCCACGCTGCCCGAGCGCATCCGCCTGCACGGTGACTATCTGCGTGCGCACCTGAGGCTCGCGGCCGATGACGTGGCCCTGCAGGCCGGTCCGGCCGAAGCCCTGGCGGCGCGGCCGGGGCGGGCGGCGTGGCGGCTGGTGTTCCCGCTGCCGGCCGGCAGCCGGCCGGCACGCCTGAGGCTCTGGCAGGACCTGCTGCGCGAGATCGAGTACGCGCCGGGCAATCCGTGGGAGGCGAGCTACGTGCTGCGCGTGTCCGGGGCCGGAGCCGGCGAAGGCGGGCTGCTGGCTTCGGCGCAGACGCTGAGCCTGTCGTTAAGCCCGGCGCCGTCCGCTCCGGCCGCGGCACCGCCGGCCCCGGCCGTGCCGGTGGCGCAGTGGATCGCCCACGGCCTGCGGCACATCCTCGCCGGCTACGACCACCTGCTGTTCGTCGCGGCGCTGACGCTCGGTGCGCGGCGCCTCGGCGAGCTGGTCTGGCTGGTCGGTGCGTTCACGCTCGCGCACACGCTGACGCTCGCGCTGTCGGCGCTCGATGTGATCCGGCTGCCGTCCGGCCTCGTCGAGCCGATGATTGCCGCCAGCATCGTCGCGGTTGCGCTGCTGAACGTGTTCGGCAGCACCGATGCGCGCACGCCGCACCGGCGGCTGCTGTGCGCGTTCGGCTTCGGGCTGTTCCACGGCCTCGGCTTTGCCGGCGGGCTGCTGGAGGCCTTCGCCGATCTCGGCGGCGGTGCGGCCGTCACGGCCATCCTCGCGTTCAGCGTCGGCGTCGAGGGCGGGCATCTCGCGGTCGTGCTGCCGCTGTGGACGTTGCTCGCGGCGCTGCGCCACCGGCGCGCCGGCAGCGATCCACGCGCCCTGCGCCGGGGCGCCTCGGTTGCAATTTCGCTCGCCGGCCTGCTGTATCTGGCCGCCGCGCTCGGGCACGGCCCGCTGGCGTGAAATCCATCGCGCAGGGTGCAGCACATCGCGGATGAGCATTGCCGAGGCTCGCGCTACGCTGTGCGGCCCCGCCGCCGCTGCCGGTTCCGTCGTCCATGTCCGATCCGCTTCCTTCCCTGCAACCCGAAGGTGAACCCGCGATCCGCACGATCGCGATGCCGGCCGATGCCAATCCGGCCGGCGACATCTTCGGTGGCTGGCTGATGGCGCAGATGGATCTCGCCGCCGGCAACGTCGCCGCGCGCCGCGCCCGCGGCCGCTGCGTGACGGTGTCGGTCGATCACATCGCCTTCCTGAGCCCGGTCTACGTCGGCGACGAGGTCAGCCTGCACGCGCGCGTCGTGCGCGTCGGGCGCACGTCGATGACCATCCACGTCGAGGCCTGGCGCCGCTCGCGCGACGGCGACGACCGCGTGCGCGTGACCGAGGCCAACTTCACCTTCGTCGCGCTCGATCAGGGCCGCCGGCCGCGCGTGCTGCCGCCGCCGACCGCGCAGGACCCGTGCTGAGCCGCTGACGTTCCTGTCCTGTTCCGGGCGCATCCCGACGGATTTCGACGAGTTTCGACGGATTTTTCGCCGTATTCGCCGCATTCATCGCAGTCGCCGTATTCGCAGAGGTCCCGCCGCCATGAGCGACGAAGTCCTGAAGCAGCTTGCGCTGCAGTACCACCGGGCGCCGACGCCCGGCAAGATCGAGGTCGTGCCGACCAAGCCGCTCGCCACGCAGCGCGACCTGGCGCTCGCCTACGCGCCCGGCGTCACCGCCGCCTGCGAGGCGATCGCCCGCGATCCGGCCGAGGTCGCCAACCTCACCGCGCGCGGCAACCTGGTCGCCGTCGTCACCAACGGCTCGTCGGTGCTGAGCCTCGGGCCGCTCGGGCCGCTGGCCGCGAAGCCGGTCATGGAAGGCAAGGGCGTGCTGTTCAAGAAGTTCGCCGGCATCGACGTGTTCGACATCGAACTCGACGAGAACGACCCGTCGATGCTGGTCGAGGTCATCGCGCGCATGGAGCCGACCTTCGGCGGCATCCTGCTCGAAGACATCAAGGCGCCGGAGTGCTTCGAGGTCGAGCAGCGCCTGCGCGAGCGCATGAAGATCCCGGTGTTCGATGACGACCAGCACGGCACGGCCATCGTCGTCGCCGCGGCGCTGCTCAACGGCCTGCGCGTGGTCGGCAAGCACATCTCCGAGATCCGCCTCGTCTGCGCCGGCGTCGGCGCCTCGGCGGTCGCCTGCCTCGACCTGCTGGTGCGGCTCGGCCTGCCGGCGGCGCGCATCAGCGTCATCGATTCCGAGGGCGTGCTGCACAGCGGCCGCGCCGAGCGGCTCGACCCGTACAAGGCGAAGTGGGTGCGCGACACCGCCGAGCGCACGCTCGCGGGGCTGCTGAAGGACGCCGACGTGTTCCTCGGCCTGTCGGCGCCGGAGGTGCTGCATCCGTCCGACCTGCGCGGCATGGCGCCGAACCCGCTGATCCTCGCGCTCGCGAGCCCCGAGCCCGAGATCCGCCCCGAGCACGCGCATCTGGTGCGCAGCGACGCGATCGTCTGCACCAGCCTGCCGGATCACCCGAACCACGTGAACAACGTGCTGTGCTTCCCGTACATGTTCCGCGGCGCGCTCGACTGCGGGGCGAGCACGATCAACGAGGCGATGACCATCGCCTGCGTGCACGCGCTCGCCGATCTGGCGATGGAGGACCCCGACGAGATCGCGATGGCCGCCTACGGCGAGCACACGCTGAGCTTCGGGCCGAACTACCTGATCCCGAAGCCCTTCGATCCGCGCCTGATCCTGGAGCTGCCGGTCGCGGTCGCGCGGGCGGCGATGGAGTCGGGCATCGCGACGCGGCCGATCGAGGACTTCGACGCCTACCGCGAGGAGCTCTCGCGCCACGTCTATCGCAGCGGCCTGATCATGAAGCCGGTGTTCGAGCGCGCGAAGGCCGATCCGAAGCGCGTCGTCTACTGCGACGGCGAGGACGACCGCGTGCTGCGCGCCGTGCAGATGGTCGTCGACGAGGGGCTCGGGCGGCCGATCCTGATCGGGCGCAGCGAGCGCATCCGCGAGCGCATCGAGCAGCTCGGCCTGCACCTGTACATCGGTGAGGACTTCGAGCTGATCGACCAGCGCGACCACATCTATTTCGATCCGTGCTGGAAGGAATACCACCGGCTGCTGGAGCGTCAGGGCATCACCGAGGCCAACGCCCAGCATCGCGTGCGCACGCGCCCGGCCGTGCTCGGCGCGCTGCTCGTCAAGCTCGGGCACGCCGACACGATGATCACCGGCCTGCAGGCGCGCTACCGCCGCCAGCTCGAATACCTGGTCGACGTGTTCGGCCTGCCGGAGGGCGTCGCCGCACCGGCGGCGATCAGCCTGCTGCTCGGCCCGCGCGGACCGCTGTTCCTCTGCGACACGCACGTGACGCCGAAGCCGAGCGCCAGCGCGATCGCATCGATGGCGCTCATGGCCGCCGATCAGGTGCGCCGCTTCGGTCTGGTGCCGAAGCTCGCGCTGCTGTCGCATTCGAACTTCGGCAGTGACGACACGCGCTCGTCGCGGCGCATGGCCAAGGCGCTGACGCTGCTGCGCGAGCAGGCGCCGGAACTCGAAGTGGAAGGCGAGATGCAGGGCGACACGGCGCTCTCCGAGGTGCTGCGCCGGCGGCTGTTCCCGCACTCCAGGCTCTCGGGCACCGCCAACCTGCTGATCATGCCTTCGCTCGATGCCGGCAACATCGCCTACAACCTGCTGCGCATGGTCACCGATTCGGTGGCGATCGGCCCGATGCTGATGGGCCTCGCACTGCCCGGCCACGTGCTGACGCCGGCAGCGACCGTGCGCCGCGTCGTCAACATGACGGCGGTGGCCGTGGTCGACGCGCAGATCAATCCGGGGCGCTGAGGCGCCGGGCGCTCAGCGTGCGGCCAGCGGCAGGCCGGCCGTGCCGGTGTCCGGCAGGGCCAGGTCGGCGGACACGGCCTCGTCGAGCCAGCCGTCGGCCCCGAGCGCCATGGCCAGATCGATGCGGTCGCTGGTCGAGGCACCGGACAGCCAGACCTTCACGCCGGCCTGCCGGGCCTGCGTGATGCGGGCGGCGAGCCGCCGGCGTTCGTGATGTGAACCCGTGGCCGCTTCCAGATGCGCCGGGCCGAGCCGGAGCGCATCCGGGGCCAGCGCCAGGATGCGCCTCAGCCAGTCCGGATCGTCGCCGCGCAGCAGGCAGGCGATGCCGAAGCCGCGGCTGCGGAAGCCTTCGATCGCGGCCGTCAGCCGTTCCGCCGGCAGCCGGTCGGCATCGGTGAATTCGAGCACGATGTCCGCCGGCGTGCGCCCGCAGCGCTGCAGGATGTCGGCAAACGCCGCCCCGAAAGCCCCCGGCAGCGAACGCAGGTGCAGCGGATGTACCGGCAGCCACAGCGGCAGCGTGCGGCCGTTCCACGGCGTATGCGTGGCGTTCAGCACGTGCAGCGTGCGGATCAGCCGGTCCAGGCGCACGACCTGATCCTTGTCGAGCGTGCGTGCATACGGCATCCAGCTCGACACCGCCTCGCCGCGTGCCGTGAAGACCTGCACGCCGGCCTGCCGGCCGCTGACCACGCCGCTGCGGGCATGGAGCGCGGCGTAGCGGCTGTGCAGCTGCAGCCCGCGGTAGCGGGCGCGGATACTGCCATCGCTTTCGATCGCGAGGCGCGCCTCGTCCCCGGCCCCGTCACCTCCGGAGAAATAGGCGTTCAGGCCATCGACGAGCCGGCCCAGCGTTTCGGTGGTCATGGCCGGTGCCGGTGCCGGTGCCGGGATCGCAGCCTGACGCGGCAGCCGGTGCACGGCCGGCGTGCCGGCCTCGCGGGTCGTCCGCACGGCTGCGGCAGCGCCCTCGCGCAGACGGGCGCGCCGCTCGGCCCAGAGCACCACGAGCACGCTGGGCAACAGGTACAGCGTCAACAGGATCGACATCGACATGCTCAGTTCTCCCTTGCCGGAACCGGACGGGCGGATTTCGTGCTTTCGGCCGGAGCCGCGGAGCCAAGATACGGCCGGAGTGATATTCAAATAAATAATATAAAATATTATTATAATAATATTTAGTTATTAAAGACTGCGCGAATGCCTCCGGAACCAATCCCGGGAACCGGACCGGCCAGCCGTGCAGCCCGTGGTGCAAGCCGGCATACTGCGACGCCCATGGACAACCCGACCCTGCATCAAGGCCCTGACGCGCAATGAGTCTGCGCAACCGCATCCTGCTCGCGACCACCGTCGTGCTCGGCAGCCTGCTGGCTGCCCTGTACGGTCTCGGTCGCGAGGAACTGCAGCGCGGCTACCGGGAGGCCGAAACGGCGCAGGCGCGCACCCACCTCGAAAGCGTGCGCCAGCTCATCGACTACGAACTGCGCGCGCTCGATGACGTGACCATCGACTGGTCGGCCTGGGACGAGACCTGGCGCTTCGCGCTGGCGCCGGCGCAGGAATACCTCGACGTGAACCTCACCGACGGCGGCCTCGATGCGATCCGCGTCGACCTGTTCGCGCTGTATGCGGACAGCGCCCGGCCGGTGTTCGCCGTGCAGCGGCCGTTGCGCACCCGCCCGCCGGGCAGCGAGGGCGGACCTGCACCGCCGCAGGACGAGGCAGGCGAACACGACGGCCTGCGCATTCCGCCGCAGTTGCGGCGGCTGCCGCCCGAAGCGGTGCAGGCCCTGGCGCAACTGCCCGAGCTGCCGGCGCTGGCCCGCGGCGAAAGCGAGGTCCTGCGCGCCAGCGTGCGTCTCGGCGCGCATGCCTACCTGATCGCCGTGCGGCCGGTGCTGACCAGCCAGCGTCAGGGGCCGGCCCACGGCGCGCTGGTGCTCGGCCGGCGGCTCGACGCAACGCTGCTCGCCAGCCTGAGCCAGGTCACGCATCTGCCGCTGCGCTTCGAGGAACCGGCCCTCGACTGGCCGCAGGCGGACGCCGACATCGCGCTGGCGCGTGGCGAGGACGGCGCGCTGGTCGGGCGCCTGCGCCTGCACGATCCCTTCGGCAACACCGTGGCGGTGCTGCGCAGCGACCGGCTGCCGGATCTCGGTGCCCAGGCGGCGGCGGCCGAGAAATACCTGAGCGCCGCGCTGCTCGTGCTCGGCGGCGGCTGCCTGCTGCTGGTGCTGCTGCTGCTGGAGAACTGGGTGCTCAGGCGCATCGCCGCGATCGACGCGATCGTCGATGCGGTCGAGCAGAGCCGCGACACCCGCCAGTACCGCATCCACGATGCCGGGCAGGACGAACTCGGCCGGCTCGGGCGCGCGATCAACCGCATGCTCGACACGCTGCACGCCGCGCATCTGGAGATTGCCCACGAGGCCGCGCACGACCCGCTGACCGGCCTCGCCAACCGCCGGCGCGCGCTCGACACGCTGGCGCACGTGATCGCGACCGGCGGCGGGCCGCTGGCCTTGCTGATCATCGACCTCGACGGCTTCAAGCAGGTCAACGACACGCTCGGCCACATCGCCGGCGACATGGTGCTGCGCACGGTCGCCACCCGGCTGAGTGCCGAGACCCGGCGCACCGACCTGGCCGCACGCCTCGGCGGCGATGAATTCCTGGTGCTGATCCTCGGCGACACGGCCGAGGAGGACGCGCTGTGGCTCGCGCGCAAGGTCATCGCCGCAATCGCCCGGCCGGTGCCGCACGCCGGCACCCAGGCGCGCGTGTCGGCGAGCATCGGCATCGCGCTGTACCCGCAGCACGGCGAGAACTCCGAGGCCTTGTTCGCGGCCGCCGATGCGGCGATGTATGCGGCCAAGCGGGCCGGGCGGGATGGCT
>NZ_DAOLKE010000193.1:0-6824 GCF_035331805.1 Plasticicumulans sp.
GCCTGCTGGTGCTGCGCGTCGCGGCCGAACGGCAGGCTGGCGCCGGCGGCGTCGCGCAGCACCAGCAGGCGGCCATCCTGCAGCGCGAACCACCAGCCCGGTGCCGCCGGGTCGGCGGCGGGCACGGCGGCGACGTAGCGATCGGGCAGTTGCAGCATCGGGCGGCTCCTCGGCGACGGTGACGCGGCGCATCATCGCACGGCCGCGGCCGCTGGCCGGGGCTCAGAGCTCGGTCAGCGCCACGCTGGCGGTGTCCTCCAGTCCGAGCAGCCGGCGCACGCGCCAGATCGCCGTCGACACCTTGCCCTCGATCAGCAGCCGGCCCGGGACTTCCTCGATGCCGGCACGTGCCAGCACCTTCGCCGGCTGGCCGCGCACGCCGGCGAGCACGACGCAGATGCCGTCGGCATGCAGGCGGCGGATCGCCGAATCGAGCGCGACGACGCCGGAGATGTCCATGACCGGCACCGATTCCATGTCGAGGATGACGACCTCGCAGTGGTCATCGATGCGGTGCAGCGCGCTCATGGCCTTCTCGGCGGCGCCGAAGAACAGCGGGCCGGCGACCTCGTACAGCCGCGTGTGCGCCGGCAGGGCCCCGGCATGGGCGTGGGTTTCCTCGCCCTGCAGGCGCATGCCGGCGAACTCGGCCATGCGGTTCATGAACAGCAGCGCCGCGAGCACGACGCCGACGCCGACCGCGACCACCATGTCGAACACCACGGTCAGCCCGAAGCAGACCAGCAGCACGATGATGTCGCTCTTCGGCGCCACCCGCGTGATGTGCAGGAAGTGCTTCATCTCGCTCATGTTCCACGCCACCAGCAGCAGCAGCGCCGCCAGCGCCGACATCGGCAGGTAACCGAGCAGCGGCGCCAGCGCGATCAGCACCAGCAGGATGAACAGCGCGTGGATCGCCGCGGCCAGCGGCGAGCGCGCGCCGGCGCGGATGTTGGTCGCGGTGCGCGCCAGGGCGCCGGTCGCGGCGATGCCGCCGAAGAACGGTGCGATCAGGTTGCCGAGGCCCTGACCGATCAGCTCGGCATCCGGGTCGTGGCGGGTGCCGGCCATGCCGTCGGCGACCACCGCGCAGAGCAGCGATTCGATCGCCCCGAGCAGCGCGATCGCCATCGCCGGTCCGACCAGCGACTTGACCGTCGCCAGCGTCAGCCCGAGCGGCGCCCCGTCCGCGCCCGGCAGGTTCCACGGCAGCACGAACTGCGGCAGCAGCGCCGGAATGCCGTGCAGGGTTTCGCCATCGAGCGTGTACGAGAAGCGCGAGGCGATGGTCGCGACCTCGACGTGGAACAGCCGTTCGAGTCCGTACGCGAGCAGCGTGCCGACGGCGAGCGCGACCAAGTGCTGCGGGATCGGCGTGCGCAGCTTCGGCCACAGGATCAGCACCGCGAGCGTCACCGCGCCGACCAGCAGGTCGGCCGGATTGAGGCCGGGCAGCGCCAGCCCCACCTGATGCATGCGCTCGAAGAAGCTCTCGGGCGCGTGTGCGAAGCTCAGGCCGAAGAAATCCTTGAACTGCAGCGACGCGATCACGACGCCGATGCCGGCCGTGAAGCCGGTCGTGACCGGGTAGGGGATGAACTGGATCAGCTTGCCCATGCGCCCGATGCCCATGCCGAGCAGCATCACGCCGGCCATCAGGCTCGCGAGCACGAGCCCGCCCATGCCGTACTGCTCGGCGATCGGGTGCAGGATGACGATGAAGGCCGCGGTCGGGCCGGAGACGCTGAAGCGGGCGCCGCCGGTCAGCGCGATCAGCAGGCCGGCGATCACCGCCGTGTACAGACCGTACTGCGGCGGCACGCCGCTGCCGATCGCCAGCGCCATCGCCAGCGGTACGGCGACGATGCCGACCGTGATGCCGGCCAGCAGGTCGGCGCGCAGGTCGCTCACGCCGTAGCCGGCACGCAGCGTCTCGCGCAGCGCCACGGCAAAGCGCGGCCCTCCCGAGTGTTCTTCCGTCGGTTTCATGTTCTGCCTTGTCGGTGTGCCGCTCGCCCGCGGCCGATCTGGTGCAGCCGCCCACCCCCGGGGCGGCGATGACCGGGCGATGCTAGCACGCACCATGCCCCGGCCGACGCGGGAAAGGACCGGCTGATCCACGGTTTGGCGGCCGTTTTCCGGTTCTGCCGCGCTTCTGGCGCGGTGATTGCTTTGGCGGCAGGCAAGCGGCCACTGTCACGAACCCTTGCCGAAACCGGCAATGCTGCGCTGCTGATGACGCAGGGCGTGGCTAGACTCCAGACCGGCTCGCCGCCCGATGCTGCGACGAGTTGCACACGAAGCAGCGCGCACGATTGGTCCTTCCCTGTCAATCGATCTTGACGCGGACCGACCGCGGCAGCGACTCCCATCACCCCCGGAGGTAATTCATGCGCAAGTCCAGCCACAGTGCCGCCGTCGTCACGGCCGCCCTGCTCGCCTTTGCCGGCACCGCCCACGCCGGTGCCACGCTCGATGCGGTCAAGAAGAAAGGCTTCGTGCAGTGCGGCGTCAGCGACGGCCTGCCGGGCTTCTCGTATACCGACGACAAGGGCAACGTCAGCGGTCTCGATGCCGACTTCTGCCGCGCGGTGGCGGCGGCGGTGTTCGGCGATGCGACCAAGGTCAAGTTCACGCCGCTGACGGCCAAGGAGCGCTTCACGGCGCTGCAGTCCGGCGAGATCGACATCCTGTCGCGCAACACGACCTGGACTTCCTCGCGCGACACCGCGCTCGGCCTGAACTTCACCGGCGTCACGTATTACGACGGCCAGGGCTTCCTCGTGAACAAGAAGCTCGGCGTCAAGAGCGCGAAGGAGCTCGACGGCGCCTCGATCTGCATCCAGGCCGGAACGACGACGGAGCTGAACCTCGCCGACTACTTCCGCGCCAACAACATGAAGTTCACGCCGATCAGCTACGACAAGTCCGACGAGAGCGCGAAGGCGATGGAAGCCGGCCGCTGCGACGGCCTGACCTCCGACCAGTCGCAGCTTTACGCGCAGCGCATCAAGCTCGCCGCGCCCGATGACTACATCGTGCTGCCCGAGGTCATCTCCAAGGAACCGCTCGGCCCGGTCGTGCGCCACGGCGACGACGAGTGGTTCGACATCGTCAAGTGGACGCTGTACGTGCAGGTCGCCGCCGAGGAATACGGCCTGACCTCCAAGAACGTCGCCGAGGCCGCCAAGACCTCGACCAACCCCGACGTGAAGCGCCTGCTCGGCGCCGAGGGCGAGAAGGGCAAGGACTTCGGGCTGGCCAACGACTGGGTGGTCAACGTCGTCAGGCAGGTCGGCAACTACGGCGAGATGTTCAACCGCAACGTCGGTGACGGCAGCCCGCTGAAGATCAAGCGCGGCCTGAACGCCCTGTGGAACCAGGGCGGCCTGCAGTACGCACCGCCCTTCCGCTGAGCCGCGCCGGCCGCATGACCTCACCGGCGGCGCCGGACTCGCGCCGCCGCACCGACCCGAGCCCGCGGCGGCGCCGGATGCGCCGGACCCCGGGCCGTGCGCGGTGACGCGATCCCCCGATCGCGCCGCCGTCCGGAGCGCCTCCCATGACTACGCCCCTCGCAGGCGCAGCACCTGCCCGGCCGCCGTTCTGGAACGATCCCGCGGTCCGGGCCCTGGTCTTCCAGGCGCTCGCGCTCATCGCCGTCATCGCCCTCGGCTGGTATCTGGTCCACAACACGCAGCAGAACCTCGCCCAGCGCGGCATCGCCTCGGGCTTCGGCTTCCTGAACAACGCTGCCGGCTTCGGCATCGTCCAGCACCTGATCGACTACTCGCCGGCCGACAGCTACGGCCGCGTGTTCTGGATCGGACTGCTGAACACGCTGCTGGTCTCGGTGCTCGGCATCGTGTTCGCGACCGTGCTCGGCTTCGTGGTCGGCATCGCGCGGCTGTCGCGCAACTGGCTGGTCGCGAAGATCGCGATGGTCTACGTCGAGATCTTCCGCAACATCCCGCTGCTGCTGCAGATCTTCTTCTGGTACTTCGCGGTGCTGCGCACGGTGCCGAACCCGCGCAACTCGCTGGCGTTCGGGGATGCCTTCTTCCTGAACATCCGCGGCCTGTACGTGCCGCGCCCGGTGTTCGGTGACGATTTCGTCTGGGTGCTCGGCGCGCTGGCGCTGGCCGTCGTGCTGGCCGTGCTGCTGGGGCGCTGGGCGCGGCAGCGCCAGGCAACGACCGGCCAGCCCTTCCCGGTGTTCCTGGTGTCGCTCGCGATCCTCGTCGTGCTGCCCGGCGTGACGTACTTCGCGGCCGGCCAGCCGCTCACCTGGGACATCCCCAAGCTCGCCGGCTTCAACTTCCGCGGCGGCTGGGTGGTGATTCCGGAACTCGCGGCGCTGCTGGTGGCGCTGACGCTGTATACGGCGACCTTCATCGCCGAGACCGTGCGTGCCGGCATCCTGTCGGTCAGCCACGGCCAGACCGAAGCCGCCGGCGCGCTCGGGCTGCCGAACGGCCTGACGCTGCGCCTGATCGTGATCCCGCAGGCGATGCGCGTGATCATCCCGCCGCTGACCAGCCAGTACCTGAACCTTGCCAAGAACTCGACGCTGGCCGCGGCGATCGGCTACCCCGACCTGGTCGCGACCTTCGCCGGCACGGTGCTGAACCAGACCGGTCAGGCGATCGAGACCATCGCGATCACGATGTCGGTGTATCTGGCGCTGTCGCTGGGCATTTCGATGCTGATGAACTGGTACAACAAGCGCAAGGCGCTGGTGGAGCGTTGATCATGACCGAGCCGAATCCACCCGCGGCCACCTTCACGCCGCATCCCGACCTGCCGCCGCCGGCCGCCACCACCGGCGTGATCGGCTGGCTGCGCGCCAACCTGTTCTCGTCGCCGCTGAACGCGCTGATGACGCTGCTGGTCGCGGCGGCGCTGCTGCGCTGGATCCCGCCGATCCTCGACTGGCTGATCTTCAGCGCCGACTGGAGCGGCAGCAGCCGTCAGGACTGCACGGGCGAGGGCGCCTGCTGGGTGTTCATCAAGCAGCGCCTCGGCCAGTTCATCTACGGCTTCTACCCCGAGGACCAGCGCTGGCGCGTGAACCTGGTCTGGGTCATCGCCGTGGTCGCCTCGTGGCCGCTGTTCCTGAAGCGCAACCGCCTGCAGGTGCCGGCCGGGCTGTTCATGCTGTTCGTGTTCCCGGTGATCGCCTACGGCCTGTATACCGGTCCGCTGTTCGGCCTGTCGCACGTCGAGACCTCGCAGTGGGGCGGCCTGATGCTGACGCTGACCATCGCCGTGGTCGGCATCGCCGGCTCGCTGCCGGGCGGCATCCTGCTCGCGCTCGGACGGCGCTCGAAGATGCCGGTGATCCGCACGCTGTGCGTGACCATCATCGAGTTCTGGCGCGGCGTGCCGCTGATCACCGTGCTGTTCATGTCCTCGGTGATGCTGCCGCTGTTCCTGCCCGAGGGCATGAGCTTCGACAAGCTGCTGCGCGCGCTGATCGGCGTCGTGCTGTTCGAGTCCGCCTACATCGCCGAGGTCGTGCGCGGCGGCCTGCAGGCGATCCCCAAGGGCCAGTACGAGGCCGCCGATGCGCTCGGGCTCAACTATCCGAAGGCGATGGGCCTGATCATCCTGCCGCAGGCGCTGAAGCTGGTGATCCCCGGCATCGTCAACACGATGATCGCGCTGTTCAAGGACACCTCGCTGGTCATCATCATCGGGCTCTACGACCTGCTCAACAGCATCCAGCAGGCCGCGGTCGACCCGAACTGGCTCGGCTTCGCGACCGAAGGCTACGTGTTCGCCGCGCTGCTGTACTGGGTCTTCTGCTTCAGCATGTCGCGCTACAGCCAGCATCTGGAGCGTCGCCTGCACACCGGCCACAAGCGCTGAGCGCGCCTCCACTTCGAGGAAATTCCCGATGAGCGATACCGCCTCCAGCCCGAAGCTCGTGATCGGCGACAAGGTCATGATCGAGATGAAGGGCGTGCACAAGTGGTACGGCCAGTTCCACGTGCTGAAGAACATCAACCTGAACGTGCGCCAGGGCGAGCGCATCGTGCTCTGCGGCCCCTCCGGTTCCGGCAAGTCGACGACGATCCGCTGCATCAACCGCCTGGAGGAGCACCAGCAGGGGCAGATCATCGTCGATGGCACGGAACTGACCTCCGACGTCAAGCACATCGAGGCCATCCGCCGCGAGGTCGGCATGGTGTTCCAGCACTTCAACCTGTTCCCGCACCTGACGGTGCTGGAGAACTGCGTGCTGGCGCCGATCTGGGTGCGCAAGATGCCGCGGCGCGAGGCCGAGGAAGTCGCGATGCAGTACCTCAGGCGCGTCAAGATTCCCGATCAGGCGAAGAAATACCCGGGCCAGCTCTCCGGCGGCCAGCAGCAGCGCGTCGCCATCGCCCGCTCGCTGTGCATGAAGCCGAAGATCATGCTGTTCGACGAGCCGACCTCGGCCCTCGACCCGGAGATGGTCAAGGAAGTGCTCGACACCATGGTCAGCCTCGCCGAGGACGGCATGACCATGCTGTGCGTGACCCACGAGATGGGCTTCGCCAAGCAGGTCTCGAACCGCGTGATCTTCATGGACCGCGGCGAGATCATCGAGCAGAACGACCCGCACGAGTTCTTCAACAACCCGCAGAACGAGCGCACGCGGCTGTTCCTGAGCCAGATCCTGCATCACTGAGTCAGGGCAGCAGAGCGTCATCCGGGGCCGGCCATGCCGGCCCCGTGCATTTCCGGGGAACGGGAAGATCCGGCTCAGCGGCGCGGCCCCGCGCCCCGCCCCCCGGCCGTCACCGTCAGCACCGCCCAGGCCGCACCGACCACGGCCG
>NZ_DAOLKE010000194.1:0-6813 GCF_035331805.1 Plasticicumulans sp.
ACGGGCTTGAACACGGACACGCCCACGAACAGCGCGCCGATGACGGTGCCGAGCGAGATCACGAACGAGCGCGTCTCCTCGTTGTCCAGCACCTGCACGAAGCTCCGCGGACCCACCGGCAGCGCCGTCGCCAGACTCGATGCGGCGGCCGTGTGCCGGTAGACCTGCCAGCCTGCGCGCAGCCAGCGCAGCGGTGCGCCGGCGGCGAGTCGTGGCTGCGGCGTCGGCACGCGCGGGGGGAGGGCGGGGTGCGGGAGCATCGCTGCGGGCCTCGGGAGACGGGGGCGGAAATGCCGTCGAGGCTGGCCGGTACGCGGGCGCCTGGCCTTGATCCGGATTAAACGCTTGGTAACCTGCGGCTTGGGCGCGCTGCCGGCCGGCCCTACAATCGCCGGCCTGCGACCGAGGGAGCCTGACCGAGCCGTGATGCCGATCACACCTACCTGCATGGTTTTCTCCCCCTCTCCCCGGTCCCTCTCCCGCACGGGGCGAGGGGCCGAAAAGCGAAGCGCTGCGGCGTGAGCGGCATGACGGCCGCATCCGTGCTGCAGCGCGAAGTCGCGCTCGATGGCCTCAACACCTTCGGGCTGCCGGCCCGGGCCGAGCATTTCCTGAACCTCGAAGCCGACAGCCAGCTCGCGCCGGCGCTCGCCGAGGCCGCGCGCGCGCAGCTCGCGATCCACGTGCTCGGTGCCGGCAGCAACGTGCTGCTCGCCGGCGACGTGGCCGGGCTGGTGATCCGCGTCGCGCTGTGCGGCCGCCGCCTGCTGCTGCGCAACGGCGACGAGGTCGTCGTCGAGGCCGGCGCCGGCGAGGACTGGCACGGCTTCGTGGCCTGGACGCTCGCCAACGGCTGGTTCGGCCTCGAAAACCTGGCGCTGATCCCCGGCACGGTCGGCGGCAGCCCGATCCAGAACATCGGTGCCTACGGCGTCGAGGCCGGCGAGCGCATCGCGCACGTCGACGTGATCGATCTCGAAACCGGCCAGGCGCGCCGGCTGATGCCTTCGGCCTGCGGCTTCGGCTACCGCGACAGCGTGTTCAAGCACGAGCTGGCCGGCCGGGTGCTGGTGGTGGCGGTGGCCTTCCGGCTGTCGCTGCAGCCGGCCGTGCAGGCGCGCTACGCCGAGCTCAACGCCGAGCTGCAGGCGCAGGGCATCGAGGCGCCGACGCCGCAGCAGGTGTTCGAGGCCGTCTGTGCGGTGCGCCGGCGCAAGCTGCCGGAGCCGGCCGTGCTCGGCAACGCCGGCAGCTTCTTCAAGAACCCGGTCGTCGATTTCGAGCAGGCGACGCGCCTGCGCGCCGCGCATCCGGAGCTGGTCAGCTATCCGCAGCCGGACGGCCGGGTCAAGCTCGCCGCCGGCTGGCTGATCGAGCGCTGCGGCTGGAAGGGCCGCGCGCTCGGGCGCGCCGGCGTCTACGAGCGTCAGGCGCTGGTGCTGGTCAACCACGGCGGCGCCACCGGGGCCGAGGTGCTGGCGCTCGCCGAGGCGATCCGCGCCGACGTGCGCACGCGCTTCGGCGTCGCACTGGAGATGGAGCCGGTGCGGATGGGCGGCTGACGACGCGGCTGCGCCCCGTGCGCGCCGGCGTGGCCGGTGCTACGATCCGCCGCCGTTTTCCTTCCTGTTTTCACTGGCGGATCAAGTCCATGCGCTATCCGGAACGCTTCGATGTCATCGTCGTCGGCGGCGGTCACGCCGGCACCGAGGCCGCACTCGCGGCCGCGCGCTGCGGCGTGCGCACGCTGCTGCTGACGCACAACATCGAGACCGTCGGCGCGATGAGCTGCAACCCGGCGATCGGCGGCATCGGCAAGGGACACCTCGTGCGCGAGATCGACGCGCTCGACGGCGCGATGGCGCGCGCCACCGACCGCGCCGGCATCCAGTTCCGCATCCTCAACGCCCGCAAGGGCCCGGCCGTGCGCGCCACGCGCGCGCAGGCCGACCGCGCGCTGTATCGCGCCGCGATCCGCTCGATCGTCGAGAACCAGCCGAACCTCGCCGTGTTCCAGCAGGCCGCCGACGACCTGCTGCTCGAAGGCACGCGCGTCAGCGGCGTGCGCACGCAGACCGGCATCGAGTTCGAGGCGCCGGCCGTGGTGCTGACCGCCGGCACGTTCCTGGCCGGGCGCATCCACGTCGGCCTCCAGAACTACGAGGGCGGGCGCATGGGCGACCCGCCGGCCAACACGCTGGCGGCGCGCCTGCGCGAGCTGCCGCTTGCGGTCGGGCGGCTGAAGACCGGCACGCCGCCGCGCATCGACGGGCGCACGATCGACTGGGCGCAGCTCGCCGCGCAGCCCGGCGATGATCCCTGCCCGGTGTTCAGCTTCCTCGGCCGCCGCGACGAGCACCCGCGCCAGATCGCCTGCCACATCACGCACACCAACGCACGCACGCACGCGATCATCCGCGGCGGGCTCGACCGCTCGCCGATGTATACCGGCGTCATCGAGGGCGTCGGCCCGCGCTACTGCCCGTCGGTCGAGGACAAGATCGTGCGCTTCGCCGACCGGGACGCGCACCAGATCTTCCTGGAGCCCGAGGGCCTCGGCACGCACGAGGTCTACCCGAACGGCATCTCGACCAGCCTGCCCTTCGACGTGCAGTACGCGCTGGTGCGCTCGATGCGCGGTCTCGAACACGCGCACCTGACCCGGCCCGGCTACGCGATCGAATACGACTTCTTCGATCCGCGCGGCCTGCACCCCTCGCTCGCGAGCAAGCACCTCGACGGCCTGTGGCTGGCCGGGCAGATCAACGGCACGACCGGCTACGAGGAGGCCGCCGCGCAGGGCCTGCTCGCCGGGCTCAATGCCGCGCTCGCCGTGCAGCAGCGCGAACCCTGGTGGCCGCGGCGCGACGAGGCCTACCTCGGCGTGCTCGTCGATGACCTGATCACGCGCGGCACCAGCGAGCCGTACCGGATGTTCACGTCGCGTGCCGAGCACCGCCTGCACCTGCGCGAGGACAACGCCGACCTGCGCCTGACCGAGACCGGCCGCCGGCTCGGACTGGTCGGCGATGCGCGCTGGGCGGCGTTCGAGGCGCGGCGCGAGGCGATCGAGCGCGAGACGCAGCGCCTGCGCGAGTGCTGGGTGCGCCCGGCCGCGCTCGACCCGACGCTGGCCGAAGCCGTGCTCGGCGGGCCGCTCGCGCGCGAGACGCGCGCGCTCGACCTGCTGCGACGCCCGGAACTCGATCACGCCGCGGTGCTGCGCCTCGCCGGCCTGCCGGAAAGCGACCTCGATGCCGACGTGATCGAACAGGTCGAAATCCAGGCGGGCTACGCCGGCTACATCGAACGTGCGCAGGCCGACATCGCCCGCGCCCGCCGCCAGGAGGACGCCGCGATCCCGGCCGGCTTCGACTACGCCGGCGTGCGCGGGCTGTCGAGCGAGGTGCGCGAGAAGCTCGCGCGCGTGCGCCCCGACACCGTCGGTCAGGCCGGGCGCATTCCCGGCGTCACGCCGGCAGCGGTGTCGCTGCTGCTCGTGCACCTGAAGCGCCTGCGCGCCGCCGGCTGAGGACGGCGGCAAGCCGCCTCCGCGCGGGGCACTTGCCGCTGCCTCTCCCGGTCAAATTGCCGCCCGCCGCGGTTTTCGGCTAGTGTCGCCGGCTGCCGGTGCAAGTTTGCACCCTGCGGCAGCCCGCCGGACGACGAGAGCAGGCGCCGGGCACCGGTGAATACCACCGACGACCGAGGAATCACGATGAAGCTGAACGTCAACGTCGAGGCCACGCCACAGGAGCTGCGCGAGTTCCTGGGCCTGCCCAACGTGCAGCCCCTGCAGCAGGAAATGATGGAGATCATTCGCGAGAACATGCTGAAAGGCGTACAGGGTTTCGATCCGGTATCGCTGATGAAGCCGTTCATGGCCGGCGCGATGCCGGTGCAATCCATCGAAAACCTGCAGAAGGTGTTCTGGGACACCTTCAACAAGGCCAGCACCGGCCAGCCGTCGCGTACCGGTACCACCGGCGGCAGCTGAGCGGGGCGGGAGCGAGCCGGCATCAGACCGGCGCGCGGACGCGGGTGCGCCGGGGCGGGCGACCCGCAGAGGGGGGAGACATGCCGAAGATACTCGTGGTCGATGACGAGCCCAACATCCTGTTGTCGCTCGAATTCCTGATGAAGCACGCCGGTTTCGAGGTGCGCACCGCCACCGACGGCGACGCCGCGCTGGCCGCGGTCGCCACCGAGGTGCCCGATCTCATCCTGCTCGACGTGATGATGCCGCGGCGCGACGGCTACGAGGTCTGTCAGGCCGTGCGTGAAAACCCGGCCTGCGCGCGCGTGAAGATCATCATGCTCACCGCCAAGGGCCGCGAGATCGAGCGCGAGAAGGGCATGGCGCTCGGGGCCGACGACTACATCGTCAAGCCCTTCGCGACGCAGGAACTGCTCGGGCGCGTGCGCGAGCTGCTCGCCGGGGCGACCTGAGGCGATCCCGTCACTGGCCGGCTCAGGGGGCCGCCGTCATGACCGTCCGAATCAAGTTCTGGGCGCTGCTGCTCGCGCCGCTCGCGTTCACCGGCCTGTTCGCGGCCGTGTCGCTGTGGAAGCTGCCCGAGATCGTCATCGATCCGTACATGCAGGAGAACGTCCGCGCGTTCTACTTCGCCGGCGGCATCCTTGCGTGTCTCGCCTACGCCGTGGTCTGGGCCTTCATCGATGCCGCCTTCGTGCGGCCGCTGAAGGCGCTGCTGCACGGGGCGCGCATCATCAGCCGCAGCAACCCGGCGCACGAACTGATGATGCCGCGCAACCACCTGCTCGGCGAGGTGCCGGTGATCGTGCAGGAGCTCGGCGCCAGCCTGCATCAGGCGCGCAAGGAGATCGCCGCCGCCACCGCCACCGGCACGCGCGAGATCGAGGCGCAGAAGTCGCGGCTCGAAGTCGTGCTGCGCGAGCTGAGCGAAGGCGTGCTGGTCTGCGACGCCGATGCGCGCGTGCTGCTCTGCAACCCGGCCGCGCGCCGGCTGCTGCCGACGCCCGAGGCGCTCGGGCTCGGCCGTTCGATCTACGGCCTGCTGACCCGCCAGCCGATCGAGCACACGCTCGACTGGCTGGGCTTCCGCCAGCAGCAGGCCGGCGACGGTGCACCGCCGGCGACCGATGCCGAGTTCCTGTGCTCGGCGGCCGACGAATCGCGGCTGTTCCAGTGCCGCATGAGCCTGCTGCCGAGCAGCGGCGCGGCGCGGCGCAGCTTCGTGCTGACGCTGCGCGACATCACCAGCCAGGTCGCACCGGGCACGCTCGGCCCGACCGGCTTCAAGGGTCTGGTCGAGGACCTGCGCCGCCAGCTCGCCAGCCTGCGCTTCGCGGCCGAGTCGCTGTCGCTGTATGCGGACATGGAGCCGGGCCAGCGCCGCGCCTTCGAGCGCGTGATCTTCGACGAGAGCGCGGCGCTGACCGAGCGCGTCGAATTCCTCGCCCGGCACGTGCGCCTGACCTTCGCCGCGCAGTGGCCGAGCGCCGACGTGCTCAGCACCGACGTGATCGGCGCGGCGCTGTCCCGCCTCGAACGCAGCCGCGGGCGCATGCCGGTCATCGTCCAGTCCGGCGACCCGCTGTGGCTGCACTGCGACGGCCAGAGCGTCATGCAGCTCCTTGAATTCGTGCTGACCGAGCTTGCCAACCAGGAGCCGGCGGCGAGCTTCGAGATCGAATGCCTGCTCGGCAACCGGCAGGTCTACGTCGACATCGTCTGGGCCGGCCGGCCGCTGCCGGCGCGGCTGATCCAGGACTGGCTGGAGCGGCCGCTGCAGCACGTCGCCGGCGCCGCGACCGTCGGCGAGATCCTGCGCCGCCACCATTCCGACCTCTGGAGCCAGCCGCACCGCAAGCCGGGCCTCGCGGTGCTGCGCATCCCGCTGCCGTCCTCGCCGCGGCAGTGGAGCGACGAGGACGGCGCGCTGCCCGAGCGCCCGGAGTTCTACGACTTCGACCTCGAACTGCGCCCGGCGCAGTTCGGCGCGCTCGCCGACCGGCCGCTGAAGTCGCTCGACTACGTGGTCTTCGATACCGAGACCACCGGGCTCTCGCCGTCGCGCGGCGACGAGATGATCCAGATCGCCGGCCTGCGCGTCGTGCAGGGCCGCATCCGCGAGGGCGAGACCTTCGACCGGCTGATCAACCCCGGCAAGCCGATCCCGAAGGCCTCGATCAAGTTCCACGGCATCACCGATGCCATGGTCCGCGACAAGCCCGGCGCCGCCGTGATCGTGCCGCAGTTCCGCGCCTTCGTCGGCGAGCCGGACACGGTACTGGTCGCACACAACGCCGCCTTCGACATGAAGTTCCTCGAACTGAAGGAAGCCGTGACCGGCGTGAGCTTCCGCCAGCAGCCGGTGCTCGACACGCTGCTGCTCTCCGGCGCGATCCACGACTACACCGACGACCACACGCTCGACGCCATCGCCGAGCGCCTCGGCGTCGACGTGCACAACCGCCACACCGCGCTCGGCGACACGCTGGTCACCGCGCAGGTGTTCGTGAAGCTGCTCGACCTGCTCGAAGCCCAGGGCATCGTCACGCTCGGGCAGGCGCTGGCGCTGTCCGAACAGATGACGGCCGTGCGCCGCCAGCAGGCGAAGTTCTGACATGGACGCCGGCGAGCGCACGGCCCGCATCGTCGCGCTGGTGCTGCTGGCGGTGCTCGCACTCGGCTGGCCGGGGCTCGCGCTGTTCGACCGCGCCGACAGCGTCGCCGGCATCCCGCTGCTGTTTTTGTACGTCTACGCGGTCTGGGCGCTGCTGATCGGGCTGCTGCGGGCGTGGATGCGCGGGGCGGGCGAGGACTGA
>NZ_DAOLKE010000195.1:0-6749 GCF_035331805.1 Plasticicumulans sp.
GCCGGCCTGCGGGCGCTGCGCGCGCACCCGGGCGTGCTGGCGCTGTGGGCCGGCGTGCTCGGCGGCGGCAGCCTCGCGACCTTCGCGCTGTGCTATCCGGCGCTGGTCGTGACCGTGCCGGTGCTCGCCTACGGCAGCCTCGCCGCCTGCGAGGAGATCTTTCCCGGCTCCGGGACCTGAGGCGGCTCGCCGTCGACCAGCGCCGGCACCTCGATCAGCACGCAGCGGTTGCGCCCCTCGCGCTTGGCCGTATACAGCGCACGGTCGGCCTCGGTGATCAGCACATCGATCGGCAGATCGCCGCTGCCGGCGGCGATGCCGATGCTGATCGTGCAGCGCCGGCCTCCGAGCTCGGCTCCCGCATGCTGGGCCGCGACCGCCGTGCGCAGGCGCTCGCCGATGGTCAGCGCGGTACGGGCACCGGTCTGCGGCAGCAGCGCCGCGAACTCCTCGCCGCCGAAGCGTGCGAGCAGATCCTCGCGGCGCAGGCCACTGGCGAGGGTCGCGGACACCGTGCGCAGCACGGCATCGCCAACCGGATGGCCGAAGCTGTCATTGATGATCTTGAAGTGATCGAGATCGAGCATCAGCACCGCGGCCGGCGTCTGCGGGCGCAGCGCCTGCCCGGCCCGGCTCAGGAAACTGCGCCGGTTCAGCAGCCCGGTCAGCGCATCGGTGCCGGCGAGCCGCTGCAGGTGCTCCTCGTGGCCGGCGCGGGCGAGCAGCACCAGACCGATCGTGACGATGATGGTGCTGGCGTAGCCGCTCAGGAAGCTCGCCTGTTCGAGGACGGTGCGCCAGATCTCGACCTGCCGCCACAGGGCACGCGCCAGCAGCAGTTCGGCACTGCGCGCGATCAGGACGCCCCCGAGCAGCAGCAGCGCGAGCGCCATGATGCTCTGCGCGGTCACGTGCCCGTGATCCGGCAGGCGCCGGACCTGCCGGGCGCAGGCGCAGGCGAGCAGCCCGTACAGCAGCGAGTGCAGGCCGACCAGCCATTCGGAGGCGGGCGACAGCAACGAGATGCCGACGGACACCCCGACCAGCACCGGCGCCCGCCAGTGCATGCCGTCCCGTCCGGCGCAGCGATCCAGCGCCTGCAGGCGCAGGCTCCAGCACAGGCTCACGCAGCCGAGCGCCAGCGGCCCGGCAAAGCCGGCCGGGATCAGTGAATTGCTCGCCACCAGCACGAACCAGCCGGCGGCCTGCACCAGCAGCGACAGCGTCCACAGCTGCAGGCCGCTCAGCGAACGCTGCGGCGCACGACCCTGATCGGCCAGCGTGATCACGCCCGCCATCAGCAGCGCGCTGAGCGCCATGAAGAACATCAGGGTCTTGACATCGAACATCATCGGGCATCCTGCCGTTCAGCAGACGGCAGCGATGGCGGATGCTGCGCCGGCATCCGGTCCATCACCGCCCGTCATCCTGCATCGGCATTCCTGCGGACGGCTTTGATGCAGATCGCCTCCGCGGCCCCAGCGACGGCTCCGCACCTGCCGGCGCGAGCCAGCCGGCACGTCCGGTGTACGGTTTCGCGCCGGCCGGACCTGCCACTGGCCGCACGACTCACTTGCGTCCGAGCAGCGCCAGCCCCTTCAGCAGGTTCAGGGCCTCGGCGAGCGCGTAGTCGCTCTGCACGAGCGGCAGTTCGGTGGACCTGCCGGCGCCGGCCGGCGCCGCCTGGGCCGGATCGGCCTCGCCGGCCCCGCCGGTTTCGTTGCCGCGCTGCCCGGGGTTGTTCAGGTGGCCGGCGAGATCGGCCTCCTTGACCGTGTCGGCGGCCTCGACGCCGGTGACGCGCACGGCGTCGACGCGGATGTCCGGCTCGATGCCCTGGGCCTGGATCGAGCGGCCGCTCGGCGTGTAGTAGCGCGCCGTGGTCAGCTTCACGGCCGTGCCGTCGGCGAGCGGCATGATGGTCTGCACCGAGCCCTTGCCGAAGGTGCGCGTGCCCATGATCACGGCGCGGCGCTGGTCCTGCAGCGCGCCGGCGACGATCTCGGAGGCCGAGGCCGAACCGCCGTTGACCAGCACGACCAGCGGCACGCCGTCGATCAGGTCGCCGGCACCGGCCTGGAAGTTCTGGCGCGAGCCGGATTCGCGGCCCTCGGTGTAGACGATCAGCCCCGAGTCGAGGAAGGCATCAGCGACCTCGACGGCGCCCGACAGCACGCCGCCGGGGTTGTTGCGCAGGTCGAGCACCAGGCCCTTGAGCCTGCCGCCGCCGGCCTGCTTCAGCGTCGCGAGCTGCTCGCGCAGGTAGCCGGCGGTGCGCGACTGGAACTGCGTGATGCGCACGTAGCCGTAGCCGGGCTCCAGCGCGCGGCTCTTGACGCTGCGCACCGTGATCACGTCGCGGGTCAGCGTGATCTCCAGCGGCTTGTCCTCGCCGGCGCGCACGACGGTCAGCTTCACCGAGGAGCCGACCGAGCCGCGCATCAGCTTCACCGAATCGGCGAGGCCGAGGCCCTTGGTCGGTGTGTCGTCGATGCGCACGATCAGGTCGCCGGCGCGGATGCCGGCGCGCGCCGCCGGCGTGTCGTCGATCGGCGAGATGACCTTGACGAAGCCGTCCTCCTGCCCGACCTCGATGCCGAGCCCGCCGAACTCGCCGGTGGTGCCGACCTGCATCTCGCGGTAGCCCTCTTTGTCGAGGTAGGACGAGTGCGGATCGAGGCCGGCGAGCATGCCGCGCACGGCGCTTTCGAGCAGCTTGCGGTCATCGACCGGCTCGACGTAGTCGTGGCGCACGCGTTCGAGGATCTCGGTGAAGGCGCGCAGTTCCTCGAACGGCAGCGCCGGCGGTGCCGCCGGATCCGCGGCCGACACCGCGCCGACCCAGGCGAGACCGGCGCCGGCGATGGCGCCGGTGAGCAACGACAGAGCGTGGCGATACGGAAACTTCATGACGACTCCGGGTGCGCGGCGCGCGACAGAACGGACGGAACGGACAAAACGAAGGAAGGCCGCCGCGGCGGCCCCGGCGCGGTCGATTCTGGCGCGGATCGCGGCCCGATGGCAGGTGTCAGGCTGTTGCACGGCCATGCGGGCCGGGCTGCGCCGGGGAGCCTGCGCCCCGCGGGGGAGGAGCCGGTTCCGGCCCGGGCCTTGTGCGTCGGCCCGGGTCGTGCGCCGGCGCCGCCACCCGCGGGGTGCAGGGCATGCGGAACGCGCGGACGGAAGGGGATTTCAGTCCAGCGCCAGCAGCGGCCGGCCGGTCATCTCCGGCGGCTGCGGCAGGTTCAGGAGTTTCAGCACGGTCGGAGCCACGTCGCAGAGCGCGCCGGTGCCGGCCGGCGTGCCGCGGCGCCCGGCGTGCGAGACGTACAGGAAGGGCACGACGTTGGTCGTGTGCGCGGTGTTGGCCTGCGCGCTGTCGGCGTCCCACATGCTCTCGACGTTGCCGTGATCGGCGGTGACCAGCATCTCGCCGCCGACCTCGGCGAGCGCGGCATCGAGCCGGCCGAGCGCGGCGTCGATGGCCTCGACCGCCTGCACGGCGGCGGCGTAGAGGCCGGTGTGGCCGACCATGTCGGGGTTCGCGTAGTTGACGACGATCAGGTCGAAGGCGCGCGCGCGGATCGCCTCGACCAGCCGGTCGGTGACCTCGGGCGCGCTCATCTGCGGCTGCAGGTCGTAGGTCGCGACCTTCGGCGACGGGATCAGGATGCGCTCCTCGCCCGGATACGGCGGCTCGCGTCCGCCGCTGAAGAAGAAGGTCACGTGCGCATACTTTTCGGTCTCGGCGATGCGCAGCTGCGTGCGGCCGTGCTGCGCGAGCCAGTCGCCGAGCACGTTGGAGAGGTCCTCGGGCGCGTAGGCGACCGGCGCCGGGATCGACTTCTGGTACTGCGTCAGGCACACGAAGCCGGCGAGGGCCGGCGTGCGGGCGCGCGCGAAGCCGCTGAAATCCGGTTCGACGAAGGCGCGCGTCAGCTCGCGCGCCCGGTCGGCGCGGAAGTTCATGAACACGACCGCATCGCCGTCGGCGACCGTCACCGGCGCGCCGATCACGGTCGGCGCGACGAATTCGTCGTTCTCGCCGCGCCCGTAGGCCGCGGCCAGCCCGGCGGCGGCATCGGCGGCCGTGTGCGCGGCCCGGGCATCGACGATCAGTTCATACGCCGCCTGCACGCGCTCCCAGCGGTTGTCGCGATCCATCGCGTAGTAGCGTCCGACCAGCGTCGCGATGCGCGCGACGCCGGTGGCCGCACAGACGGCATCCATCGCCGCGAGCGAATCGGCGGCGCTGCGCGGCGGCGTGTCGCGCCCGTCGAGGAAGGCATGCACGTACACGCGCTGCGCACCGCGACCGGCGGCCAGCCGCACCATCGCCTGCAGGTGCTCCTCGTGGCTGTGCACGCCGCCCGGCGACAGCAGGCCCATGACGTGCACGGCACCGCCCCCCGCGACCGCGGCATCGACGGCCTTGCACAGCACCGGGTTTTCGAAGAACCCGCCGTGCTCGATGGCGAGGCCGATGCGGGTCAGTTCCTGATACACGACGCGGCCGGCGCCGAGGTTCATGTGCCCGACCTCGGAGTTGCCCATCTGCCCGGCCGGCAGGCCGACCGACAGCCCCGAGGTGTCGATCAGCGTGTGCGGGTGCGTGGCCCACAGCCGGTCCCAGTTCGGCGTATGCGCGCCGAGGATCGCGTTGTGGGCCGGATCCTCGCTGTAACCCCAGCCGTCGAGGATCGCGAGGACGAGGGGGCGGCGCGTGGCGGGCATGGCAGGGGGTTCTCCGCGGTTGCAGGATGGATGGCCGTGCCGGGCGCACACGCCCGGCACACCTAAGGGCGTGAAAGGATAAAGACTTCCCCCCTGCGGATGCCAGCCGCACGGTGCGCGCCCGGGGCGCGTCCGGGCGGGTTACAATCGCCGTCCCTCACCGCCGCCCCGCCGGGTTTCCGCCGCATGCAGACCTTTCTCGACTTCGCCGCGCGCAACTGGCTGCTGTTTGCCGCCTTCCTCGCGATCCTCGTCGCCCTGCTCGTCACCGAATTCCTGCGCCTGTCCCGCGGCGTCAAGGCGATCGGCGTGCAGGATGCGCTGCGCCGGCTCAACGACGAGACCGCCGTGCTGGTCGACGTGCGCGATCCCGGCGAATTCCGCAACGGCCACATCAGCGGCGCCCGCCACCTGCCGGCCGGCGAGTTCGACCGGCGCATCGGCGAGCTCGACAAGTACCGCGACCGCGAACTCATCGTCTGCTGCCAGCACGGCAACCGCTCGGCACCGCTGGCGGCGAAGCTGAAGAAGGCCGGCTTCACGTCGGTCATGAACCTCGCCGGCGGCGTCGCCGCGTGGACCGGCGCCGGCCTGCCGCTGGTGCGCAAGTGAACGCGCCGGCGCGCCGGCCCGAGATCATCGTCTACGCCTCGCGCTGGTGCCCGTACTGCCGCGCGGCCTTCGCGCTGCTCGATCGCAAGGGCGTCGCCTACGAGGTGCTCGATGTCGACGAGCAGCCGGCGCTGTGGAACGAGATCGACGCGCGCACCGGCCGCGACACCGTGCCGCAGACCTTCATCGACGGCCAGCACGTCGGCGGCTACGACGACATGGCCGCACTCGATCGCGCCGGCGGCCTCGACCCGCTGCTGTTCCCGAAGGCCCCCGGCTGAAAGCAAGCCCCCGCCCGCACGCCGGCGCACGTGCTTGGCCGTACCGCAGCGCGCGCGTATAAAGCCTGACCCGCCCGGGCGCACGCCGTCCGCGCCGCCAGCAACCCTCAAGACCCTCCAAGACCACGGTCCGGAAGCCGACACCCATGAGCGAGCAGAACAGCGCCCCGCAGCAGCCGCAGCAGCACTTCGAGATCCAGAAGCTGTACACGAAGGACATCTCCTTCGAGACCCCGAACTCGCCGATGATCTTCACCGAGCAGTGGACCGGCGAGAGCCAGCTGCAGCTGCACAACGAATCCGCGCAGCTCGCCGACAACATCCACGAGGTCGTGCTGACCGTCACCGTCACCACCAAGCAGGGCGACAAGACCGCCTACCTGTGCGAAGTCCGCCAGGCCGGCATCTTCACGATCGCCGGCTTCGCACCCGACCAGCTCGCGGCGATGCTCGGTGCCTACTGCCCGAACGTGCTGTTCCCGTACGCGCGCGAGGCGGTCTCGAACCTGATCCAGCGCGGCGGCTTCCCGCCGCTGCAGCTCGCGCCGGTGAACTTCGACGCGCTGTACATGCAGCACCTGCAGGCCAAGCAGGCGCAGCAGATGCAGGCCGGCCAGCCGAGCAGCGGCACGGCCTGACCGGCCTGCTCCGGCTGACCCTGCCCCGCCCGCCCGGCACCTGATGGCCACGCTCGCGGTACTCGGCGCCGGCTCCTGGGGCACGGCGCTCGCGCTGCTGCTGGCGCGCAACGGTCATGCCGTGCGCCTGTGGGGCCACGATCCGGCGCAGGTCGCACGGCTCGCCACCGAACGCGAGAACGCCGCCTTCCTGCCCGGCGTGACGCTGCCCGGGTGCATCGCACCGGGCGCCGATCTCGCCGCCGCCTGCGCCGGCGCGGCGATGGTGCTGGTGGTCGTGCCGAGCCACGCCTTCGTCGCGACGCTCGATGCGCTCGCCGCGCTGGCGCAGCCGCCGGCGGCGCTCGCCTGGGCCACCAAGGGGCTGGAGCCGCGCACCGGACGCTTCCTGCACGAGGTCGCGCGCGAGCGCCTCGGCAGCCGGCCGCTGGCGGTGGTCTCCGGCCCGAACTTCGCGCGCGAGGTCGCGCGCGGCCTGCCGACC
>NZ_DAOLKE010000196.1:0-3863 GCF_035331805.1 Plasticicumulans sp.
ATCAACCCTTTACGCCGCCGCCACCGCCCCGATGAACTGCGCCAGTTCCGGTGTATGCGGATTCGCCATCAGCGTCTTCGGGTCGCCTTCCTCCCAGACGCGGCCCTGGTGCATGAACACCAGATGGCTGCCGACATCGCGTGCAAAGCGCATCTCGTGCGTGACCAGGATCAGCGTCATGCCGTCGGCGGCCAGGCGTTCGAGCACCTTCAGCACCTCGCCGACCAGTTCCGGGTCGAGCGCCGAGGTGATCTCGTCGCAGAGCAGCACCGAGGGCTGCATCGCCAGCGAGCGGGCGATCGCGACGCGCTGCTGCTGGCCGCCGGAGAGCTGCTCGGGGTAGGCGTCGAACTTGTCCGACAGGCCGACGCGGCCGAGCATCTCGCGGGCGATGGCTTCGGCCTCGGGCTTCGGCAGCTTCTTCACGACCGTCGGCGCCAGCATGATGTTGCGCCCGACCGTCAGGTGCGGGAACAGGTTGAACTGCTGGAACACCATGCCGACGTGCTGGCGGAAGCGGCGCAGGTCGGTCTTCTTCGGGTCCAGCACTTCACCATCGACGGTGATGCGCCCGGCATCGAAGGTCTCCAGCCCGTTGATGCACCGGAGCAGCGTGCTCTTGCCCGAACCGCTGCGCCCGATCAGCGACACGACCGCGCCGCGCTCGACGTTCAGCGTCACGCCCTTCAGCACGTGGTTCTGGCCGTACCATTTTTCGATGTGATCAAGTTCTACGAGCGGCATGGAGCTTCGCCTCCAGGGAGTGGGCGTACAGCGACAGCGGGTAGCACAGCGCGAAGTACATCAGCGCCACGAGCGAGAACACGGTGAAGGGCTGGAAGGTGGCGTTGTTCAGCATCGTGCCGGCCTTGGTCAGCTCGATGAAGCCGATGATCGATGCGAGCGCCGTGCCCTTGATCACCTGCACCGAGAAGCCGACGGTCGGCGGGATCGCGATGCGCAGCGCCTGCGGCAGGATCACGTAGCGCATCGCCTCCAGCCACGACAGGCCGAGACTGGCCGAGGCCTCGCCCTGGCCCTTCGGGATCGCCTCGACGCAGCCGCGCCAGATCTCGGCGAGGAAGGCGCTGGTCCAGAGCGTCAGCGCCAGCGACGCGGCGACCCACGGCGACACCTCGATGCCGGCGAGCGACAGGCCGAAGAAGGCGAGAAAGAGCTGCATCAGCAGCGGCGTGCCCTGGAAAAGCTCGATGTAGCCGCGCGCCAGCAGCCGCAGCAGCGGGTATTTCGATACCCGCGCCAGCGTCAGCAGCAGGCCGGTGACGGCGCCACCGGCAAAGGCGATCAGCGACAGCAGCACGGTCCAGCGGGCCGCGAGCAGCAGGTTGCGGGCGATGTCCCACAGCGTGAATTCCGGCATGGCGGGCCTCCGTCAGCGACGCGCGAACAGTTGCCGGCCGATCAGGCCGAACACCTGACGCAGGCCGAGCGCGAGCGCGAGGTACAGCAGCGTGGTCACCGCGTACACCTCGAAGCTGCGGAAATTGCGCGACTGGATGAAGTTGGCCGCGAAGGTCAGTTCCTCGGCCGAGATCTGCGACACCACCGACGAGCCGAGCATCACGATCACGCACTGGCTCGACAGCGCCGGCCAGATCTTCCCGAGCGCCGGGCGGATGATGACGTAGCGGAAGATCTGCACGCCGCTCATGCCGAGGCTCTGTCCGGCCTCCACCTGGCCCTTCGGGATCGCCTGCAGGCCGGCGCGGATGATCTCGGTCGAGTACGCCCCGAGATTCACGACCATCGCGATCACCGCCGCTTCACCGGCCGTCAGGCGCACGCCGAGGTTCGGCAGCCCGAAGAAGATGAAGAACAGCTGCACGATGAACGGCGTGTTGCGCACGATCTCGACGTAGGCGCCGACGAGCGTGCGCAGCAGCCGGTTGCCGTAGCGCCGGGCCGCGGCGCCGGCGGTGCCGAGCGCGAGGCCGAGCACCGTCGAGACCGCCGTCAGCTGCACGGTCAGCCAGACCCCGCGCACGAACTGGTCGGTGTAGGGCAGCAGCTCCTGGAACTGGAACTGGTAGCTCATCGCGGCGTCCGCCTCAGGCACCGAGATCCGGCAGCGGCATCTTCAGCCACTTCTTCGAGATCGCATCGAGCGAGCCGTCCTTCTTCGCGGCCTCGATCAGCTCGTTGACCTTCGCCTGCAGCGCCGGCTCGTTCTTGTTCAGGCCGATGAAGCACGGCGAGTTCTTGAGCTTGAACTGCTCGACCGGCAGGCGCGGCGGGTTCTTCGCGGCGATCGCGGCGATGACGACGTTGCCGGTCGCGATCAGCCCGACCTGACCGGACAGGTAGGCCGAGATCGTCGTGTTGTTGTCCTCGAAGCGCTTCAGGTCGGCCGTCGGCGGCGCGATCTTGCTCAGTTCCAGGTCCTCGACCGAGCCGCGGGTGACGCCGACCGTCTTGCCGGCGAGGGCGTCGGCCGAGGTGATCTTCGCGTCCTGCGGGCCGAACACGGCGAGGAAGAACGGCGCGTAGGCGATCGAGAAGTCGATGGTCTTCTCGCGCTCCGGGTTCTTGCCGAGGCTGGAGATGACCAGATCGACCTTCTTCGTCTGCAGGTACGGGATGCGGTTGGCGCTGGTGACCGGCACCAGCTCGACCTTGACGCCGAGGCCCTTCGCCAGCAGCCGCGCGACGTCGATGTCGTAACCCTGCGGCTGCAGGTCGAGGCCGACCGAGCCGAAGGGCGGGAAGTCCTGCGGCACGGCGACCTTCAGCACGCCGGCGCCCTGGATGTCGGTGAGGGCATCGGCATGCGCGGTGGCGGCGGTCAGCGACAGGCAGACGGCGGCGAGCAGGGTTTTCAGCAGCTTCATCGGACGGACTCCGGCAGGTGGACGGGAAGGGGCGAAACGGGTTCGGCATCTGCATATCGCAACCGCCGTGCCAGCATGAGCGCATCACCGGCAAAGCCGCATGGCGCCTCAACTGTTCATACCAGTCTGAACAGTTGGGTGGTACTGCAAAGTCGAAAAACCGAAATTTCTGCACCAGATGTGTGCCCGAAAACCGTGCAATGGTGCAAGCGGAAAATCGCCATGAATTCAGGATTTGCACGGTTTCCACGTCGGCAGTACGCTCGGTCCGGCTCAGGAATCCGGTATCGGAACGATCACACAGGTATGAACAGTCATCGCGGCATTTCCCAGCAGGCTGCCGAAGCGATCCGCACGCTGATCCTCGAAGGCGGCTACGCCGAAGGTGCGCTGCTGCCTTCACAGCGCGACCTGGCCGAGCGCCTCGGCGTCAGCCGCACCTCGCTGCGCGAGGCGCTCTCGGGGCTGGCCTCGCGCGGCGAGGTGCGCGTGCAGGCCGGCAAGGGCGTGTTCGTCGGCAAGGGGCAGGATGCGCGCGGCGCGGTGCCGGCGGCCGCCGTGGACTGGGCCTTCGGGGCGCAGGCGAGCCCCGGGGAAATCTTCCAGATGCGCTACGGGCTGGAGGGCTACGCCGCCGGGCTCGCCGTCGCGCGCACGACGCCGGCCGTGCTCGATGCGCTGGCGGCGAACGTCGAGGCGCTGCGCGTCGAACTGCGCGCCGGCGACTTCGAGGCCGCCAACCGCCTCGACTTCGACTTCCACCGCCGGCTGATCGAACTGAGCGGCAACCGTGTGCTGCTCGACCTGCTCGGACGCTCGGCCGAGCCGTTCATCGAAAGCCAGAAGCTGCCGTTCGTGCGTCGCGAGCGGGTCATGGAAACCCATGCCGAGCATGTGCGCATCCTGCGCGCGCTGGAGCGCCAGTCGGCGAGCGCGGCAACGCGCACGATGCAGGAACACATCCGCCGCGCCGCCGCACGCATCGGCGTGCAGTTCGCGACGCCGGCGTGAGCG
>NZ_DAOLKE010000196.1:3963-6654 GCF_035331805.1 Plasticicumulans sp.
CCAGATCCAGCCAGCGCCCGAACTTGCAGCCGACCTGCGGCATGCGGCCGGTCTCGGTGAAGCCGAGCCGCCGGTGCAGCGCCAGCGAGGCGAGGTTGTCGGCGTCGATGGCGGCGACCATCACGTGCTTGCCGAGCGCCCGGGCGCGTCCGGTCAGCGCCGCGAGCAGGGCGTGCCCGGTGCCGCGGCCGCGGGCGTCGCGGTGCACGTAGACCGAATGCTCGACCGTGTGCCGGTAGCCGTCGAAGGCGCGCCAGTCGCCGAAGGATGCGTAACCGAGCACGGCGCCGTCGGCAGCGGCCGCGACCAGCACCGGATAGCCGGCCGCCGTGCGCGCCGCGAGCCAGGCGGCGCGGTTGGTGCGATCGACGGGCGTGTCGTTCCAGATCGCCGTCGTGTGCTGCACGGCGTCGTTGTAGATGGCGAGGATGCCGTCGAGGTCGGCCGTGCCGGCATCGCGAATCTGCTGCTGCATGTGCGGTTCTTCTCCCGAATGGGTCCGTGCGGCGGCACACCGGAAGGACGGCGCGCGCAATCCGCGTGACACTGTGCTGTAATCGCGGCCGGATCGAAGCGGGGGTGCTCCGGATTCGGAGCTGAGAAATACCCTTGGAACCTGAACCGGTTAGCACCGGCGGAGGGAGCTTCGGCGCCCGGTCGCCGTCCGCCCCCCGTTTCGTCCTCTGCACCTGCCGCCCGCCGATAGAAGAGGACGCACGCCCATGAGCGCCATTCCCGAGGATTTCCTGCGCGCGACCGCCGAGCTGTCGGCCGCCGTCACGCGCCCGTTCCCGAAGTCGCGCAAGGTCTACGTCGAAGGCTCGCGCCCCGATCTGCGCGTGCCGCTGCGCGAGATCGAGCAGCACCCGACGCAGGCCGGGTTCGGCGCCGAGGTCAATCCGCCGGTGCCGGTCTACGACTGCTCCGGCCCTTACACCGATCCGCAGGCGCGCATCGACCTGCTCGCCGGCCTGCCCTCGGTGCGCGGCGGCTGGATCGCCGAGCGCAAGGATACCGAACAGCTCGACGGTCCGAGTTCCGATTACGGCCGCGAGCGTGCCGCCGACGCGCGGCTCGCCGCCTTCCGCTTCGAGCACATCCGCGCCCCGCGCCGCGCGAAGGCCGGCGCCAACGTCACGCAGATGCATTACGCGCGCAAGGGCATCGTGACGCCGGAAATGGAATTCGTCGCACTGCGCGAAAGCCTGCGCCTGCAGGAGCTGCGCACTGATCCGCGTTACGGCAAGCTTCTGCGCCAGCACCGCGGCCATTCCTTCGGGGCCGCGATTCCGGAAATGATCACGCCGGAGTTCGTGCGCAGCGAGGTCGCGCGCGGCCGCGCCATCATTCCGGCCAACATCAATCATCCGGAACTGGAGCCGATGATCATCGGCCGCAACTTCCTCGTGAAGATCAACGGCAACCTCGGCAATTCGGCGGTCACGTCGAGCATCGCCGAGGAAGTCGAGAAGATGGTCTGGGGCATCCGCTGGGGTGCCGACACCATCATGGATCTGTCGACAGGCAGGAACATCCACGAAACCCGCGAATGGATCATCCGCAACGCGCCGGTGCCGATCGGCACGGTGCCGATCTATCAGGCGCTGGAAAAGGTCGACGGCAAGGCCGAGGAACTGACCTGGGACATCTTCCGCGACACGCTGATCGAGCAGGCGGAGCAGGGCGTCGATTACTTCACGATCCACGCCGGCGTGCGCCTGCGTTACGTGCCGCTGACCGCCGATCGCGTCACCGGCATCGTTTCGCGCGGCGGTTCGATCATGGCCAAGTGGTGTCTCGCGCATCATCAGGAGAATTTCCTCTACACGCACTTCGAGGAAATCTGCGAGATCATGAAGGCCTACGACGTGAGCTTCTCGCTCGGCGACGGCCTGCGTCCGGGTTCGCTCGCCGATGCCAATGACGCCGCGCAGTTCGGTGAGCTGGAAACGCTCGGCGAACTGACGCAGGTCGCCTGGCAGCACGACGTGCAGGTCATGATCGAAGGCCCCGGCCACGTGCCGATGCAGCTGATCAAAGAAAACATGGACAAGGAACTCGCCGACTGTCACGAGGCGCCGTTCTACACGCTCGGCCCGCTGACCACCGACATCGCGCCCGGCTACGACCACATCACCTCGGCGATCGGCGCCGCGCAGATCGGCTGGTACGGCTGCGCGATGCTCTGCTACGTGACGCCGAAGGAGCACCTCGGCCTGCCGAACAAGGAGGACGTGCGCGAAGGCATCATCGCCTACAAGATCGCCGCCCATGCCGCCGACCTCGCCAAGGGCCATCCCGGTGCGCAGGTCCGCGACAACGCCCTCAGCAAGGCGCGCTTCGAATTCCGCTGGGAAGACCAGTTCAATCTCGGCCTCGACCCGGAACGCGCTCGCGAATACCACGATGCGACGCTGCCGAAGGAATCGGCGAAGGTCGCGCACTTCTGCTCGATGTGCGGACCGCACTTCTGCTCGATGAAGATCACGCAGGACGTGCGTGATTACGCGGCGAAGCAGGGCGTCGACGAACAGGCGGCGCTCACGAAGGGTATGGAGGAGAAGTCGATCGAGTTCGTGAAGACCGGGGCGAAGATCTATCACAAGGCGTGATGGCCTGATTCAAGCTGTCTGACAAGGAAAGCCGCCAGCGATGGCGGCTTTTTCTGTCAGGCCGGATCGTGAGGATTGC
>NZ_DAOLKE010000197.1:0-6630 GCF_035331805.1 Plasticicumulans sp.
ACCGCGACGTAGCGGGCCTGCGCGGCGGCGAGGATGCGCGCCTTGGCGGCACGCTTGCCGGCCTCGGGCAGCGGGCCGTCGTACAGCGTCGCCAGTTCGCTGCGCGTGGCGAGCAGCACGCTGCGCAGTTCGGCCTGCAGCGCGCGCTCGGCCTGCCAGGCCGCGAGTTCATCGCTGCGCCCGCGCGCGCGCAACCAGGCTTCGGCCCCGAGCCGGCCGACCGCGGTGGCGTAGGCCTCGTTGAACGCGGCATCGCCGGCCAGATACAGCTTGCGGTGCGCGAGTTCGTGGCAGATCAGTTCGGCCAGCCGCCCGAGCGGCCACTGCACGAAGGTGTCGAGCACCGGGTCGTCGAACCAGCCGAGCGAGGAATACGCCGGCACGGCGCCGAGCGAGACATCATCGCCGGCGGCGCGCAGCCGCCCGGCCTCGGCGTCGGCCGCCTCGGCCTCGAACCAGCCGCGGTACGGCACGCAGCCGGCGATCGGGAAGCAGTGCAGGCGCGGCGCGAGCGACAGCGGCGGCGTCGCGACCACGGTCCACACCGCTGCCGGGCGCTGCAGCGCGGCGTAGCGCGTGTAGGCGCCATCATCGGGCAGATGCAGCACATCGACGGCGAAGCGGCGCAGGTCGGCGATCTCGTTGAGCCGCGTGCGCAGATCCGGCGCGGTCTGCGGATCATTGGCGACCGCGGCGAAATCGCGCCGCGCCGCCAGCATCTCGAACTGGCCGTGCGCGGCCTGCGAGTAGAACGCCACCGTCTCGCAGCCGCCGCCGGCCGCCAGCGCCGCGGCCACGATCACGACGCAGGCCGCGAGCAGCCCGCAGCGGCGGCGCATCATGACTCTGCCATCACGCAGCGGTTGCGCCCGCCGCGCTTGGCCGCGTACAGCGCGGCGTCGGCACGCGCGAAGGCGCTGCGCACGCCGTCGCCGGGCCGGAAGCCGGTCAGCCCGCACGACACCGTCACCGGCACGCTGCCGCCCTCGACGGCAAACTCGCTGGTGGCGATGGCGGCGCGGATGCGCTCGCAGATCTGCAGCGCCTCATCGGGCGGCGTGGCCGGCAGCAGCAGCGCGAATTCCTCGCCGCCGTAGCGCGCCAGCGTGTCCTCGGCGCGCAGGCCCCCGGCCAGCAGGTGCGCGACGCCAGTCAGCACGCGGTCGCCGGCGGCGTGGCCGAGCCGGTCGTTGATGCGCTTGAACCAGTCGATGTCCCACAGCGCCAGCGTCAGCGGCCGGCCGTGACGCAGCCAGCGCTCGACGGCGGCCGCGAGCGCCTCGTCCCAGGCACGGCGGTTGCCGATGCCGGTCAGCGGGTCGCGGCGCAGGCGCTGGTCGCGATCGACCAGGGCGCTGCGCAGCGCGTGCGTCTCGCCGCCGAGGCGCGAGATCTGCTCGGACAGGCTCTCGATGCGCGTGCCGAACTCGCTGAGCCGCTGTTCCTCCTCGGCGCGGAAGCTCTGCAGCGCGTGATCGAGGCGCTCGACGTGGCCGAGCACGGTGCGCTTGAGCGCCGCGAGTCCGTCGGCGCTGCCGACGCCGCTGCGCAGCTCGTGCATGCCGGCCTCGAACGCCGCGCCGAAGGCCGCGCTGCCGCCGCGCGCCTGCGAGAGATCGTCACGCTCGCCGGCGACGTAGCGCTCCAGCCCGGCCAGACGCTCGGTGACCAGCGCGATGAAGCCGTGCAGTTCCTCGCGCTCGCCGCCGAGCGCGGCCAGCGCCCGGTTCAGCAGCTCGGCCCCGGCCTCGATCGCCTGCGGCCAGGCCGCGGCCGGCACCGGCTGCGCGAGCCGCTGGCGCAGGGTCTCGCGCGCGAGTTCGAGTTCCGGCGTCCACGGCAGGCGCAGCGCCGCGAGCAGATCGGTCAGCGTGCGACCGCTGCGTTCCGGTTCGGCTTCCGGCGGCGCGCCGTCGAGGTCCTCGCCCGCGAGGCTGCCGGGTGCCGGCAGGCCGGCGGCGAGCGGGGCGCGCGAGGGATCGAGCAGGATGTGGTTCAGCTCGGCGGCGATCGCCTCGATCAGTTCGCCGCGCGGCGGCTGCGTCTGGCGCACGCGCACGGCCAGCGGATCGAGCGCCTTGCGCCGCGACGGCGGCAGGCGCAGCAGTTCGAGCAGGTGCAGCAGTTCGTCATCGCGACCGGCATGACCGAGGCGGCGCAGCTCGTCGAGCAGATCGGCGAGGCGCCCGGCCTCGGCGCGCAGCCGCTCGGTGCTGTCGCCGCGGCGCAGGCCGGCACGCAGGCTTTCGAGGTGCGGATCGAGCCGCGCATCCAGCCCCTGCCCGAGCAGCGACAGCCGGTTGACCGCGAAGCCGAGCATCTCCTCACGCGCCTTCCACGCCGCCTCGGCCTGCTCGTGCTCGGCGAGCACATCGAAATAACGCTGCTTCCAGTCGGTGTCCGGCATTGCGAAACTCCGGGCGAAACCCAGCGGGGCTGGCGATCGGACGGGCGGAACCTGCGTGCGGACGAGCCTGCGCAGCGCGCCGGCCCGGCCGTTTCTCCCCGGTCCGCCGGGGGGAAGGGCAATGCATGACATCAGAACGTGACCGGCACGGCCCGCCATTGCGGCCGGGGCGCCCCGGCGGCCAGGCGGTTCTGCCCTTGCGGAGTCCGCGATCCCCGACGCAGGTTCCGGCGAGGACACTTGCGGGCCGCCGATGCTGCGCCGGTCCGCGACGGCCAGCAAGCGGCAAGCGCAGCAGACTTCCGGAGTGCTCTTGCAAGACCCTGCCCCCCTCGCCTTTCCCGCCCCGAACCGTGCAGCCGCCCGTGGATTGCGCCGCCCCGCGCGCCGCATTCACCCCTCGCTCAGCCGCCGATGACGCCCGCGATTTCGGTGATCCTGCCGGTGCGCGACGGCGGCGACTGGCTGCGCGAGGCCGTCGACAGCGTGCGAGCACAGAGCTTCGGCGACTTCGAGCTGCTGCTGATCGACGACGGCTCGACCGACGACGCCATCGCCCGCCTGCCGCCGGATGCGCGCCTGCGCGTGCTCGCCAACCCCGGCCGCGGGCTGGTCGCGGCGCTCAACCACGGCATGGCGCAGGCGCAAGGCGCGTTTCTGGCGCGCATGGACGCCGACGACCGCTGCCGGCCGCAGCGCTTCGAGCGCCAGCTCGCGCTGCTGGCGGCGCGCCCGGAGGTGGCGATCTGCGGCGTGCAGGTCGAGCTGCTGCAGCCCGACGGCGGTCCGCCGCCTCCGGGCGGCCTCGCGTACCGGCAATGGCTGAACGCGCTCTGCGAGCCGGCCGACATCGCCCGCGAGCTGTTCATCGAAGCGCCGCTGCCGCATCCCGGCTGGCTGATCCGGCGCACGGCCTGGACGCGGGTCGGGCCGTATCGCGATGGCCCGTGGCCGGAGGATTACGACTGGCTGCTGCGCGCCCACCTGGCCGGCCTGACGATGGCCAAGCCCGCCGATGGCGTGCTGCTCGACTGGCGCGAACACCCGCAGCGCCTGACCCGCCGTGACCCGCGCTGCGCCCGCGCGAACCTGATCGCGGTGAAAGCCCCGGCGCTCGCCGTCGTGCTCGGCGGGCGCGAGGTGCTGCTGTGGGGCGCGACGAAGACCGGCGGCCGCCTGCACGACGCGCTCACGGCGCAGGGCGTGCGCATCCGCGCCTTCGTCGATCTCGACCCGCGCAAGCGCGCCGGGCGCAAGCGCGACCTGCCGGTGCTGGCCCCCGAGGCCGCCTCTGCCCACGCCGATGCCGCGATCCTCGTGACCGTCTCGCAGGGCGCGAAGAAGCCAGCAATCCGCACCCAGCTCGCCGCGCTCGGCCGGCGCGAGGGCATTGACTGGTGGTTTGCGACCTGAGCGGCCGGCACACTCCGCGCCCGGTCTTCCGTGCCGACCGCCCTTTTCCCCGCCAGCCGCTCCGAACCCCGCATGAACCCGCAGGCCCTGTCGTCGTGCATCCTTGCAGGCGGCGTCGCGAACAGCGTGCGCATGTCCGGAGGACTGGCCGAATGAGCGAACTGCAGATCTATCGGAACGCCGCAGGCGCGGTGGAAGTACGGCTCGATGGCGACAGCGTCTGGCTGCGGCAGGAGCAGATGGCGGTGCTGTTCGGGCGGGATCGCACGGTGATCGGCCGGCATATCCGCAACCTGTTTGCCGAGGGCGAACTGGCACCGGAAAGCAATGTGCAAAATCTGCACATTCCCGGCTCCGACAAGCCGGTCGCGTTTTACAACCTCGACGTCATCATCTCGGTCGGCTACCGGGTCAAGTCGCCGGAAGGCGTGCGCTTCCGGCAGTGGGCGACCGGCGTGCTGCGCGAGCACCTTACGCGCGGCTACACCCTCAGCCGCCAGCGGCTGGAGACCAACGCCCGCGAGCTGGAAGCGGCACTGCTGCTGGTGCGCCACACCGCCCGGCTGCCGGAACTGAGCGCCGATCAGGGCCGCGGGCTGGTCGACATCGTCAGCCGCTACGCGCAGACCTTCGCGCTGCTGCAGCGCTACGACGAAGGCCTGCTGACCGAACCGGCAACGCAGGCCGGCGGCTGCCTGCCGACGCCAGCCGAAGCGCGCACGGCGCTGGCGGAACTGAAAGCCGGGCTGCAGGCCCGCGGTGAGGCCGGCGAACTGTTCGCGCGCGAACGCGGCGACGGACTGGAAGCCCTGCTCGGCAATCTCGACCAGACCGCCTTCGGCGAGCCGGTGTATGCGAGCGTCGAATCGAAAGCCGCGCACCTGCTGTATTTCGTGATCAAGAACCACCCGTTCGCGGACGGTAACAAGCGCAGCGCGGCGTATCTGTTCGTGGATTTCCTGCACCGCAACCGCCGCCTGCTCGATGCGCGCGGCGAGCCGGTCATCAACGACATCGGGCTGGCAGCGCTGTGTCTGCTGGTAGCCGAATCGGCACCGGCGCAGAAGGAAACGCTGATCCGCCTGATCATGAACATGCTGGCGCCGGTGGAGGCCGGGAAATGAGTTTGCCGAGCGCAAGCCAGCCTTGATCAAGGCACTTCCTCGTCGCCATGCTAAACGCAGACTATCATATGCAGTCATCTGACCCGCGTGGGCAAGCGAGGAATGCACATGGACACCCCGGTGCCGTCGGGCCGCGCGGGCCGCTACATGCGTCAGCCGACCGGTTACCGTGCGTTCATCCCCGCCCCGCTGCCACCCGACCCACCGCTTGCCCTGCACGGAGAACTGCAAAGCCTGCTGTCCCAGGCCGATCGCGCGCTCGGACGACTGGACGGCTCGGTGCTCACGCTGCCGAACCCCGATCTGTTCGTCTTCATGTACGTGCGCAAGGAGGCCGTACTTTCGAGTCAGATCGAAGGCACGCAAAGCTCGCTGCAAGACCTGCTGGCGGCCGAAGCCGAACTGTTCAACGAGCACATGCCGCGTGACGTCGACGAAGTCGTGAACTACGTACGCGCCATGCGGCTCGGACTGACACGACTGGCCGAGCTGCCCGTATCGGTACGACTGATTCGTGAAATCCATGCCGAACTCATGCAGGGCGTGCGCGGCGGCCGGCTGACACCCGGTGAGCTGCGTCGCAGCCAGAACTGGATCGGTCCGGCAGGTTGCACTCTGGCGACCGCCAGTTTCGTGCCGCCTCCGCACGAGGAAGTGCCGCGAATCCTCGGGGAGCTGGAAAAGTTCCTGCATCAGGAGGATGAGCTGCCGCCGCTGGTGAAGATCGCACTGGCGCATGTGCAGTTTGAAACCATTCACCCTTTCCTCGACGGCAACGGCCGCGTGGGCCGGCTGCTGATCACCTTCCTGCTGACGGAGCGCGGCGTGCTGCACAAACCCGTGCTCTACCTGTCGCACTATTTCCGCCGGCATCGACAGGCTTACTACGAACACCTGCAGGCGGTGCGCGACCGTGGCGAATGGGAAAGGTGGCTGGCTTTCTTCCTGCGAGGCGTGAGCGAGGTGGCAGGGGAAGCGACCGAGACGGCACGCCGCATCCAGCTGTTGCGGGAGCAGCATCGCAGCGCGATCACTGACCGGCTTGGCCGTGCCGCAGGCAATGGACACCGGGTACTGGAAAGCCTGTTCAACCGTCCCATCGTGACGGTGGCAGACGTGCAGACACTGACTGGAACCACGTATGCGGCGGCCAACACCCTGGTGGCGCGTCTGGCCGGACTGGGCGTGCTGGCGGAAATGACGGGTTATGCACGCAACCGCAGATTCCGCTACGAGCCCTATGTCCGGCTGTTCACGGATGAGCCGCTTCCAGAACACCCGACATGAACCTGCACCGCGAACACCTCTTCGCAGCCGGAAGCTGACCTCCTCGTCCACGGCCGGCAGTACGTCGAAGGCGAGGCGGCCCGAAAAGCGTTCGCGCACTTCGCAAGAACCACCACGACCCAGGCCCGAGCCTGCACCGGCGCACTTCGCAGTCCGCCAGCACGGAGAGGCTGCCCGGATCATTGCGGCCGGGAAGTCCTGCTCGCCCCCGGGACGATGATGTCGCGGCTGCACGCACCTGAGCGCCGTGGAGTGAAGTGCGCTGCAAACCCCCCGTCACACAGCCCGCGCACACTCGCACGCCTTCCGCGGCCCGAGCCGGCCGTTTCGCGATCGAGGTAGTGCCGATGTCCGCCGACGACGAAATCGTCAATCCCAGCCACGGCCCGCGGTTCACCG
>NZ_DAOLKE010000198.1:0-6588 GCF_035331805.1 Plasticicumulans sp.
TCCGGCCGATGGCCCACGTCGTCTTCTTTGAAAAACCCGGCTGCGGCGGCAACGCCAGGCAGAAAGCCGCCCTGCGCGCCGCCGGCCACAGCCTCGAAGTGCGCGACCTGCTCACCTGGCCGTGGACGGCCGCCCAGCTGCAGGAATGGTTCAGCGGCCTGCCGGTCGCCGACTGGTTCAACCGCTCGGCGCCCAGGGTGCGCGACGGCGAAATCCTGCCCGAGCGGCTGAGCGCCGAAGCCGCACTGACACTGATGCTCGCCGAACCGCTGCTGATCCGCCGCCCGCTGCTCGAAGCTGCAGGCGAGAAGCGCGTCGGCTGGGATCAGGAGGCTGTCGATGCCTGGCTCGGCCTCGCCGCCAGTGCCGCGGCGGTCGGCGAAGGCTGCCCGAAGGGCGAGAAGATGGCGCCGTGCCCGGCGCCGGTGCCGGGCACGGCGGCCGATACGGCGCAGTGATATCGATCACCCGGAAATGCATGGTTTTTTCCCCCCTCCACCCAAGCCCTCTGCCGCGAGGGGCGAGGGGCTTGAACGACAGGCGGGCGGGGGCGCGGCGTCAGCGTGTCAGCAGCTTGCGCAGCGCGGCGTTGACCGCCTGCGGGTGTTCGAGCGGCGCCAGATGGCCGCAGCGATCGAGCAGGATCAGCTCGGCCCCGGGAATGCCGTCGGCGATTTCCTGCTGGCACTCGGGCGGCGTCAGCTGATCCTGCAGGCCGCCGATGACGACGGTCGGGCAGGCGATGCCGGAGAGCATCGGCACGCTGTCGGGGCGATCGACGATGGCGCGGCTTTCGCGCAGATAGGCTTCCACGCCCGAATCGCGCGCCATCGCGCTGACCGTGCCGGCAAGCTCGCGGTCATCGAGCCGGTCGCGGTGGATCAAGAGCGGCAGCAGTGCGTGACTGACGCCGCGGAAACGTCCGCGCGTGGCGAGCGCCATGAAATCCAGCCGCCGCTGGCGCTTTTCGGGCGAGTCCGGACGCGCGGCGGTATTGATCAGCGCCAGATGCGTGATGCGCTCCGGGGCCTGGCGCAGCAGTTCGAAGGCGATGTAACCGCCCATCGACAGCCCGGCGACCGCAAAACGCGGCGGCGCCTTGGTCAGCAGCGTGGCGGCGATCTCGTAGAGGTTGTCGTGCGTCGAGTGATCGCCGACCGTCATGTCGGCGGCATCGGCGAGCGCGGCGAGCTGGTGCTGCCACAGCCGGCCGTCGCAGAGCAGGCCGGGAATCAGCAAGAGCGGCGGGCGGGACATCATGCTGCACCTCCGGCGGTGGCGGTGCGCAGGCGGATCAGCTCGGTCAGCGTGCGGTTGCACGGCGCCTGCAGGCCGTGGGCCTGGGCGCGGGCGAGCAGATAACCGTTGATGAAATCGATTTCGGTGGTGCGGCCGGCGCGCACGTCGGCGCGCATCGAGGACACATTGCGCCCGCTTTCGTGCGCGAGGCGAACGACCTGCTCGATCAGCGTGCGCGCATCGGCCGGCAGGCCCTCGGCCTGCATGACCGCGGCAGCCTCGATGCAGACCGCCGCCACCAGCGTGCGCGCCGGACCGGTCCCGGCAAGCACGCCGTTCGGCACGTCGAGCAGCGCCGTGACCGGGTTGACCGCGCAGTTCAGCACGAGCTTGTGCCAGAGCCGCAGCTTCAGGTCATTGTCCCAGGCGGCGTGCAGGCCGGATTCGGCCAGCGCCTCGCTGAGGATGTGCCGCTCGATCACCGGCAGCGGCAGCGGGCCGTCACCGATCCAGGTTTCGCCGCGACGTGCGCGCACCAGCCGCCGCGGGGTGCTGCGGTAGGCGGCGTTGGTCGTGGTGCCGATCACGGTCATCAGCCGCGGAAAGCGCAGGTGCACGGCATCGGCCGTGCCCATGCCGTTTTGCAGCAGCACGGCGCGGGTTTCGGGGCCGAGGCGGTGGGCGATCAGTTCGAGCGCGGCGACCGTGTCCTGCGCCTTGGTCACCACCAGCAGCCGGCGGATGCTCGCGCCGCCGGCGACGACCGGCTCGGCGAGCGGGCGGGCGTGCAGCTCGTGGCCGTCGGGCTCCTCGACCGTCAGGCCCTCGCGCATCAGCACCGCGGCACTGTCGGTGTCGCGCGTCAGCACCGTCACCGGCACGCCGGCAGCGGCGAGCCCGGTCGCGTACAGCCCGCCAATGGCGCCGGCGCCGAGGATGTGCCAGCCGGAAGGTGACATCGTGTTACGGTCCCCCTGCGCAAAGAGCGGCAGGGTAGCGGTCAGGCCGGGGCTTGTGAACCGGCTTGTGCGGGGCTGCCGCTCCCGGCGGGCGGGGTGTCTCAGCCGGCGGCGCGCGCCAGCAGGCGCTGCAGGATGCCTTCGTAGATGCGCGACAGTGCATCGAGATCATCGGCGGCGACGCATTCGTCGATCTTGTGGATCGTCGCGTTCAGCGGCCCGAGTTCGAGCACCTGCGCACCGGTCGGGGCGATGAAGCGGCCGTCCGAGGTGCCGCCGCTGGTCGAGAGCTGCGCCTCGGTGCCGGTCTCGGCGTAGATCGCCTCGACGGCGGCATCGACCAGCGCGCCCGGCTCGGTCAGGAAGGGCAGGCCGGAGAGTTCCCATTCGAGCGTCGCATCGAAGCGCCAGCCGGCCTTGACCTCCTCGTTCAGCAGCGCCATCTCGACCAGCAGCCGCGTGCGCTCCTGCAGCTGCTCGACCGTCGATTCGGTCGAGAAGCGGAAGTTGAAGCGCAGCTCCGCCGTGCCCGGCACGACGTTGGTGGCGCCGGCGCCGCCGTGGACGTTGGAGATCTGGAACGAGGTCGGCGGGAAGAACTCGTTGCCGTGGTCCCAGATTTCGTCGGCAAGCACGGCGATGATCGGTCCGAGCGCGTGGATCGGGTTGTGCACCAGATGCGGATAGGCGACATGGCCCTGCACGCCGTGCACGGTCAGATGCCCGTGCAGCGAGCCGCGCCGGCCGTTCTTGATCGTGTCGCCGAGCGTGTGCGCCGAGGACGGCTCGCCGACCAGACACCAGTCGATGTGCTCGCCGCGCGCGCCCAGCCAGTCGACGACGCGCACCGTGCCGTCGATGGCCGGGCCTTCCTCGTCGCTGGTGATCAGGAAGCCGATCGAGCCGGCGTGCTGCGGATGTGCGTCGATGAAGCGCTCGCAGGCCGTGACCATCGCTGCAAGGCTGCCCTTCATGTCGGCGGCGCCGCGCCCGTAGAGCACGCCGTCGCGCAACTCGGGCGTGAACGGATCGGAGGCCCAGCGTTCGAGCGGGCCGGTCGGCACCACGTCGGTATGGCCGGCGAAGGCGAACAGCGGCGCGGCGCGACCGCGGCGTGCCCAGAAGTTCTCGACTTCGCCGAAGCGCAGCCGCTGGCACTCGAAACCGAGCGCGGCGAGGCGTTCCATCATCAGCGCCTGACAGCCGGCATCCGCGGGCGTGACCGAACGGCGGGCGATCAGCTCGCGCGCGAGGGCGAGCGTGGTCGAGGCGGGGGCTTGGGACATTCCGGACTCCGGCGGGTCGAAAAGCGGCGTAGTGTACGACGTGCTGCCGGCCACGGCCGCGGGGCTGCGACCGGCGGGGAGGGCAAGATCATGAAGCACCAGAAGATCATCCTGCGCCTGAGCCTCGCCGCGCTGCTGCTGGCGGTCGCCGGCGCCGCGGCCGCCCGCGATTACCACCATCCGCCCGGCTACGGCTGGCCGGTCGCACCGCGCGGCCCGACCTCGACGACGCTGAGCGGCACGCTGCCGCAGGGCCGGCCGATGCCGCGGCCCGGGCCGTACTACACGCTGCCCTCGCCGGGCGGGCGCACCGAAATCCATGATTTCAGCGGCCAGCGCTACGGCACGCTCGAACGCGAAACCGGCAGCCGCCCGCCGGTCGTCTACGCCCCGGACGGGCGGCGGCGCTACGAGACCGATCGCGATGGCACGCTGCGCGACCCCTACGGCCGGCGCATCGAGGTGCTGAAACCGCTGCCGGACGGCGACTGGTAGCGAGTCCTGCGCTACGGTGGCCGCTCCGACGCCGTGGAGGCCACGTCATGCAGCGCATCGCCGTCTATTGCGGTTCCGCCAGCGGCAGCGATCCGCGTTTCGCCGAAGCCGCGACCGCCTTCGGTGCGCTGCTCGCGGCGCGCGGGCTGGAGCTCGTGTTCGGCGGCGGCCACGTCGGGCTGATGGGGCGGGTTGCCGATGCCGTGCTCGCCGGCGGCGGGCGCGCGATCGGCGTGATGCCGGATTTGCTGGCCGAGCGCGAGATCGCACACCGCGGTCTCACCGAACTGCAGATCGTGCCCGACCTGCAGCAGCGCAAGCGCCGCATGCTGGAACTCGCCGATGCCTGCATCGCGCTGCCCGGCGGCATCGGCACTTTCGATGAATGGTTCGAGGCGCTGACGCTCGGCTGTCTCGAACTGCACGACCGGCCCTGCGCGCTGCTGAACCTGCACGGCTATCACGATCCGCTGCTGGCGCTGCTCGATCACGCCGTCGCGCAGGGCTTCATGCGTCCGCAGCAGCGTGCGGCGGTGCTCGTCGATGACGATGGCGCTCGGCTGCTCGACGCCTGCGCGGCCCGGCGGGCGACGCAGGCGTTCAACGGCGATCCCATCGGGCAGGACGCGGAGCAGCGAACGAAAAAAACGCGGTCGTACCGTCAGGGGGAAGGCGGCGACCGCGTAATTGGGGGGAGCGACATCTGAATCGAGGGATGTCGCGACGCAGAATACCCTAGTGCAGCGCTCTGGTATCAGTCGGACCCGACTTTTTTTACCGGTGCAACAGGGGTGTCAGCTATGCTTACATATCGGGTCAAGCGGACCGTTTCGACGGATGTCGCTATATACGGCGACTGACGTATTACCACAGCCACCACAATGTATTTTCATGAGCCCGTGCTGTGCAGGCGCAGCATGACGGCCGGTACGGATCGAAGCCGATGTAATTCCGGCCTGGGCAAAGTCCAGGTCTTCAATCAAGTCCCGACCGATGGATCGACAAGGCACGCGGCGTTGATCCGTGCGTATGACCGGCCTGCGGGTGGTCGAACGGACGTGACCGACGCTTACGGTTCACGTCCAACCCGGCCCGCGTGCCGCAAGTCGACCACCCATGCCTTCTCTCGTCTGCCTGTCCGGACTCGCCATGCCGGCGCCGCTGCTGGCCTGTGGCCCGTGGCGACTGCTGCGCTTCCTGCAAGACCAGCCGCTGATCTGGCCCTCGCTGCTGAGCGCCGACGAGATCGCCGCCCGCCTCGAAGCCGGACCGTGCAGCAGCCGCACCGGCCCGGAGTGGACGCTGATCGTGCCCGCCGACCGGCCGCTCGGTGCCGATCTGGGGCTGGAGGCGCGCCAGCGCCTCGTGCGCTTCAGCGAGCGGCTGAGCTGCGCGACGCTGGCGCAGCTGAGCCTCGAAACACACACCGACTTCCGCTGCCCGGACCCGCTGCGCATCCGCATGCAGCACTGGCAATCGGCGCAGAGCGTCCCTGCCGCCGTGCCGCTGGCAACGGGGATGCCGGCACCGGCGGCAAACGACCACCGCCGCAGTCTGGCCTTCGATGTTGACCTGCTGCAGGCGCTGATCGAACTCGACCGGATGCCGGCCGGGCAGACCGCCGCCATCGACAAGGCGCTGCAGGCCTACGGGCTGGCGCTGGCACAGGCCGAGCGGCTGATTCCGGTGACTGCACTGATGCTGCTCGGTGCTGCGTTGCGCAGCCTGCTCGCCTGCGAGGACTACGACGCGACGCTGCGCGATCGGCTGCTGGCCGAGATCGCCTTGCTGTCAGGACCCGATACCGGCGAACGGGCAGCCGGCAGCAGCGACCCTGCCACCGGCCTGCTGCCCGGTCGTTTGCTGCGGGAATGGCTGGATGATCTGTTCGGCTGCCTGGGCCGCAGCGGTCAGGGGGATCCGCTGCGCGGCGGCAACTGGGCGGCGCGCAGCCATCTGCGCCTGCTCGGTTTCCTGTTCCCGCTGCTGCTGAAGGCCCGGCTCGCGCGGCTTGGCCTGTACCGGATCAGCGGCACCGACATCGCCCTGGTCGGGTGTTTCGAGCGCCTGACGGCAGCCGAACCTCACCTGCTCGGCGCCCGGCGCGCGGGTCTGCAGGCCCCGCTGGCGACCGCGGCCAGCATCGTGCAGGGCGCCCTGACTCCCGACCCGCAGGTCGCGGCCTTCGAGGATGCGCTGGCCTGGTGCATCAACCGCAACCTGCTGATGCCGGATCCCTGAGCCGATCCGGGCTTGCATCCGATCAGCATCGAATCAGGGCCTGATCAATTGAATTGATTGAAAAATTAGATTGATCCTGATTCAGGATAAGGAAACTGCATCCGGAAAGGGCTATATAGCACTGCAAGAACAGCAACAAATGTCGCAATGGAGGCGAGCCATGAACGGCTACTTTTCCAAACGCGATGTGCAAGCCCGCATGCTCAAGGAACTGCGCGATGCCCGTGCCCGGGGAGCCAGTGGCGCCGAGCAGCTCGCAATCCTGCACAGATGGGCACCGTTTCTGGCGGACTTCGACAGCGACGAGTCTGACAGCGACGATTCCGACGGCGATCTGCGGGACGAAAGCGAACCGGTTTCATGAGCGG
>NZ_DAOLKE010000199.1:0-6571 GCF_035331805.1 Plasticicumulans sp.
CCGGCCGGCTGGCGCTGCAGGAGCAGGCGACCGGCCGCTCGGCGCGCCGGCGCGCCGTGCTGGCGACGCTGAGTGTCGCCGACGGAGCACTGGCGCTGTCGGTGCTGCGCGAGCGGCACGCGCTCGACGGCGCCCTGCTGCGCACGCTGTGCGAGCGCGGCTGGGTCGAGCGCCTCGATGATCCGCAGTCCGACGCCCCCCGGCCGGCGGCTGCGGCGGTCACCGCTCCGGCGCTGCATGACGGGCAGGCCGCGGCGGTGGCCGCGATCGACGCCGCCGCCGGAAAGTATCGCTGCCTGCTGCTCGATGGCGTCACCGGCAGCGGCAAGACCGAGGTCTATCTCGGCGCGATCGCCGCGGTGCTGGCGCGCGGGCGCCAGGCGCTGGTGCTGGTGCCGGAGATCGCGCTGACGCCGCAGCTGGTCGAGCGTTTCCGGGCGCGCCTGAGCGGGCGCATCGCGGTGCTGCACTCGGGGCTGGCCGGGGCCGAGCGGCTCAACGCCTGGCTGGATGCGCGCGACGGCCGCGCCGATGTGGTCATCGGCACGCGCTCGGCGGTGTTCGCACCGCTGGCGCGCCCGGGGCTGATCGTCGTCGACGAGGAGCACGACGCTTCGTACAAGCAGCACGAGGGCTTCCGCTATTCGGCGCGCGATCTGGCCGTCGTGCGCGCACACGCCGCCGGCGTGCCGCTGGTGCTCGGCTCGGCGACGCCGTCGCTGGAGAGCCTCGCCAACGTCGCCGCCGGCCGCTACACGCGCCTGGCGCTGACGCATCGCGCCGCGGCCGGCGCGGCGGCACCGCGCATGGAGCTGATCGATGTGCGCCGCGCCCCGCTCGACGAGGGGCTGTCGGCGCCGCTGCTCGCGCGCATGCGCGCGCAGCTCGATGCCGGCGCGCAGGTGCTGCTGTTCCTGAACCGCCGCGGCTGGGCGCCGGTGCTGTACTGCTGCGACTGCGGCTGGCTGGCCGAATGCTCACGCTGCGATGCGCGCTATACCGTGCACCGCGCCACGCGCCGGCTGATCTGCCACCACTGCGGAACCGAGCACCGGCTGCCGGCGCGCTGCCCGAAGTGCGGCGGCACGACGCTGACCGGGCTCGGGCTCGGCACCGAGCGCATCGAACAGGCGCTGGAGCGGCATTTCCCCGGCACCGGCATCGCGCGCATCGACCGCGACACGACGCGGCGCAAGGGCAGCCTCGAAGCGCAGCTCGACGCCGTGCGCAGCGGCGCGGCGCGGCTGCTGATCGGCACACAGATGCTCGCCAAGGGCCATGACTTCCCGGACGTGGGCCTGGTCGGCATCGTCGATGCCGATCAGGGCCTGTTCGGGGCCGACTTCCGCTCGGCCGAGCGGCTGGCGCAGCTCGTCGTGCAGGTCGCCGGCCGTGCCGGTCGCGCCGGCCGGCCGGGCACGGTGGCGATCCAGACCCATCACCCCGAGCATCCGCTGTTCATGCGGCTGTTGCGCGGCGATTACGCGGCGATCGCCGCCGAACTGCTGGCCGAGCGCCGCGCCGCGCGGCTGCCGCCGTTCGGCCACCAGGCGCTGCTGCGCGCCGAGGCGACCGATGCCGAAGCGCCGGCGGCCTTCCTGACGGCGGTCGCGACGCTCGCCGAACCCTTGCTCGGCGACGGCCACGTGCAGGTCCACGGTCCGGTGCCGGCGCCGATGGAGCGCCGCGCCGGGCGCTATCGCGCGCAACTGCTGTTCGAGGCCGGCGCGCGCGCGCCGCTGCACGCGCTGCTCGATGCGCTGGCCCCGATGCTCGGCCGGCTGCCGCAGGCACGGCTGGTGCGCTGGTCGCTCGATGTCGATCCGCAGGATCTGTATTGAACACGCCTGAACGCGCTTGAACGTGCCTGAACGCACCGCGCGGCTTCAGACGCCGTAACGCTCGCGGTAGGCGCGGATCGCGGTTTCGTGCGCGGCGAAATCCGGGCGGCCGGCGACATAGTCGATCAGGTCGGCGAGCGTGACGATGCTGATGACCGGGATGCCGTAGTTCTGCTCGACCTCCTGGATCGCCGAACGCTCGCCGAGGCCGCGCTCCTGCCGATCCAGCGCGATGACCACGCCGGCCGGTTCGGCGCCGTGCGCGGCGATCAGCAGCAGCGATTCGCGGATCGCGGTGCCGGCGGTGATCACGTCATCGATGATCAGCACGCGCCCGGCGAGCGGCGCACCGACCGTCTGACCACCCTCGCCGTGATCCTTGGCTTCCTTGCGGTTGAAGCACCACGGAACGTCGCGGCCGTACTGCTCGATGAGCTGCACCGAGGTTGCCGCGGCCAGCGGGATGCCCTTGTAGGCCGGGCCGAACAACAGGTCGTAGTCGATGCCGGCATCAGTGATCGCCTGCGCGTAGGCCCGGCCGAGCCGGGCCAGCGCGCCGCCGGTGTTGAACAGGCCGGCATTGAAGAAGTACGGGCTGATGCGGCCGGATTTCAGGGTGAATTCGCCGAAGCGCAGCACGCCGCGGCTGACGGCGAAATCGAGGAAGTCGCGCTGATAGGGCTGCATGGGGGGCGGATTCCGGCGGAAACGGGAAGGAGGACCGATTATGCCGGTGCGATGTGTCCCCGAGGGTTCGTTCCTGCCGTGCCGGCAGCCGTGGCTCTTGTGACAGCGCGGCTTACCTGGAGACCCGTCGTCCGGTCCGGGCCGCGGCCGTACGGGCTTCGGCAAAAGCACGGAAGGCAGGCGCAGTCGAGGAGCATGCAAATCAGGCATGTACGAAAGCGGTTGGAGTCAGCGGGCGGTGGCGGCGGGCACGAGCAAAAGTTCCCGCATGGATTGCAAAGAAAAGTTTCTGAAAGCCGGGCTTGACAAAGTTTCACCGAGGATGACGCCGCACGTCGCACCACTGTCCGGACCTTGCAGGCTGCCTGTCGCTGGCAGCCGTCCGGCGGTGTGGGTGTGATCGATGCAGAACCGCGGCCATTGAACCCGGACGTCACCTTTCCAGCCTTTTCGCCCAAGGATCCCCGCACATGCGCCATCTGACCCGCTCCACCCTCGCCGCCGGCGCGCTGAAGCTCGGCGGCCTCGCCGCCTTCCAGGCCGAAGCCTCGGTCGTCTACGTCGATCTCGTTCCCGACCTCGTCACCGCCAACAATGCGACCATCGGTAATTTTCTCGACCTCAACGGCGACGGTTCGGATGATTTCGCCTTCGGGCATGACGCAACAGATACCGGCAGCGATGGCCAGACCGACGCGATCGCAGTTGTATTCAGTGATCCGTCGTTCGTCATGATCGCCAACGATGCCGGCTTTCCGAGCGCAACGCGTTTCGGTACCGGCAGCACCATCGACGCCGCCGCCTTCGCCGATGCCAACAAGGTCGGCGTCCTGGCCATCGATGATTTCGATCTGAACGGTGGCGGCGTGCGCGCGCAGGCCGGCAACTGGTACAACGGCGGCGCCGGCACGATCGGCTACGTCGGATTCGCGATGACCGGCCTGCCCGGTGACGTGGTCGGTACCGACTATCACTTCGGCTGGATGCGCGTCGGCGTCAGCGCCTACGACAACACCAGCAACTCGCTGGTGATCACCGCTTACGACTACGCTTACGAGTCGGTCGCCGGGGTCGGCATCACGATCCCCGAGCCGGCGGGCTGGGCGCTGTTCGCGATGGGTGGCACGGCGCTCGCCGCGCGCCGGCGTCGCCGGACGGCCACGACCGCCTGATCGACTCCGGCTGCCTGCCGGCAAGCAGAGCTTGCCGGCCGGGTCTGGCAGATCGCTGCGACTGCGTCCGGCGACCCGGTCGCACGTCTGCCCGCCCTTCCGGGAAACCGGATTCACTTCGGATCAACGCCCTGACTGCGACGCCGACTCCGGCGGGCCGTAGTCGTCCGGCTTTGGCAATCGTGCATGCGGCCGAAAAAAAAATCGGCATGCAAGCCAAACTTGACAATTATTCGGGGAAGATTAACACCCGTTGCAGTGCATCAACCGCCACCGGCTCCTGAGCACCGTGCTGTCAGGTGTGCCGGTCAGAAGCCCGGATCGAGCCACGGACTCCCCCGGCACACGCGCCTTCATTCCGCCCAACAGCACAAGGACGCCCCCGCCATGTCCCTCCTGCCCGTTGATCCGCAAGGCGGCCTGCCGCAATCCGGTCCGTCCTGCGCACTGCTCCGTCCCGGCCCGGACAGGGCCGGGTGTGCCGTCCGCGTGCACATGTCCTGCCTGCCCTGCGGGCGGGCGTCGTTCCTCTGATGCGGGTCCTGGCCGTTGGGCCGCAGCGCCTCGCGCCGGTACGGGCGCTGACGCGTCTGCCGCTGCGCGTGCAGACCGGCGCCGACTGCTGGCTGGCCTTCCTGCCCGAGACCGGCGACTGCCCGGCCGGGGCTGCCGCGCTGCATCCGGATGGCGCGCTGTGGATCGCGGTCGTGCCGGCCCTGCGCCGGCGCGGCGTCGGCCGGGCGCTGCATGCGACGGCCATGGCGGCAGCGCAGGCGCAGGGACTGGCGCGCGTGGTGAGCTGGCGCGGGACGGACACACCGGAAGCCGCGGCCTTCTGCGCAGCCGTCGGCCTGCAGGTGGTGCGTACCATCGAAACCTTCGAAACCACGCTCGCGAACACCGTGCGCTTCTTCGGCCGTTATCGCGACCGCCTGCTGGCGCGCGGGCGGCTGCCGGCCGGCATCCTGGAGCAGAACGATGGCGAGGTGCCCTGGGGCGCCTATGGCGCGGCGCTGATCGAGGCCTTCGGACCGCCGGCGGCGGTGCGGCTCGATCGCATCCTGCGCAGCGGCCTGGAGCCGAACGAATGGGCGCAGGCGCTGCACCTCGACGGCCGGCCGGTCGCGGTGACGCTCGGCAGCCGCGGCAGCGACTGGGCCTCGACCGACCTGTATCTGGTGCAGCCGGCCTTCCGCCGCGGCTGGGCGCACATCGAAAGCAAGTTCCGCGCGGCCCGGCGCCTGCACCGGCGCCACCGCGAGATCGAACGCCACCGCTTCAGCACCGCCGACGAACACGGCGACACGCGCCGCGCCTACGAAGTCGGCATCCGCCGCGGATTCGAGGCTGCGCGCATCGCCTGCGAACACTATTACGCCTGCGAACTGGAGAAGCCCTCGTGTCGCGCTGCCTGCTGATCGCCCTCGAAGGCTGGGACGAACACATCGCCGCACCGCTGCTGGCGCGCGGGCTGCTGCCGAACCTCGCCCGGCTGCGCGCACGCGGTCGTCATGGCTCGCTGACGCCGATCCTCGCCGACTGCCCGCCGGCCTGCTGGGCGAGCCTGAACACCGGCCGCTGGCCGGACGTGCATGACGTGCTGGCCGCCGTCGAGACCGATCCGGCCCACGGCGGCGCGCGCGCAGTCGACAGCCGCAGCCTGCAGCGTGCGCCGCTGTGGGAGCACGCGGCCGCCGCCGGCCTGGCCAGCCTGCGCATCGGCCTGCCGGCGAGCAGTCCGGCACGCGGTGCCGGCGGCTGCGTCGGCGATGCCTATCCGGGGCGCTGTGCGGCCGATGGCGGCGAGTGGCTGGCGCTCGCCGACGGCGCACTCGGCGGCTTCGATGCCGGAACCTGCGCGCAACTCGATGCGCTGCGCGTCGATCCGGCCGAACTCGACGCCGCGGTGCTCGCGCCGCTGATGCCGGAGGTCGGCACGATCGACCCGCATGGCGATCGCCGGCCGGCACTGGCGGCGCTGGCACTGGCGCGCAGCTTCAGCCTGCATGCCGCGGCGACCTGGCTGCTGGAAACCCGCCCCGGGCCGCTGACGCTCGTCTGCTATCCGCTGCTCGCCGAACTGTCGGCGATCTTCGCCGCCTACCTGCCGCCGTGTCCGGCCGCGGTGCCCGAGCAGGATTTCCGCCGCTACCGCGGCGTGCTGCCCGGTGCCTACCGGCTCGCCGACCAGCTGCTCGGCCGCCTGCTCGAACTCGGCGGCATGGACGCTGCCGTGCTCGTCGTCAGCACGCATGGCTATCTCGACGTGCCGGGCTCACGGGGGCACGGCCCCGGGCTCGCGGACCCGCGCCCGGCGACGCCGCGCCCCGAGGGCATGTGGACGCTCAGCGTGCCGGGGCTGTCCGCCGTGCGCGAGGCGCAGCCGGCGACCGTGCTCGATCTGGCGCCGACCGTGCTGACCGCGCTCGGTCTGGCTCCGCCCGGCGACTGGCCGGGGCGCACGCTGTTGCCACCGATGCAACGCCTGCGTCCGTGCCCGCCGCTGCCGGCCGCCGCGCCCGCCGCCCCACTTTTCGGGGCCGACACCGATACCGTCATGTCAAAGCCGGCGGATGACGGTCTGCCCGACAACGATGCCCTGCTCGCGGCGCTGGCCGGGCACGGTTTCGACGATCCGCTGGCCGGCACGCTGCTCGCCGAGGCCGCGTTCGCCGACAGCCGCCGCGGCTGGAACCGCTACCGCATCCACATCCAGCGTCAGGATCTGCGCGGCGCCTGGCAGGCACTCGATGCGCTCTGCGACGGGCCGCTGGCCGCACGGGCGGCACTGGAGCGCATCGCGCTGCTCGGCGCACTCGGGCGCTGGCCGGAGGCGGCGCGCCGGCTGGCCCCGCTGCGCCCGGCGCTGGC
>NZ_DAOLKE010000200.1:0-6561 GCF_035331805.1 Plasticicumulans sp.
CTGGCCTGGCGTTTCTTCGACGCGGCGACCGAGGCGCGCGGACGGCGCTGAGGCGCGCCCGGACAGCCGTGGAAACCGGCGCCGCCAGCGCGCCGGACGACAGGCCTCGCCGGCAGGCGCCACCCGGCCCGGCGGCACCATCGCAGCCCATCGATCCCGGACAACGGCCTGCACGCCCGCGGCAGACCTGCGTCCGCCCCCGTCCGGGCCGTCACCGGACCGACGCCGCCTTCCCGCAGCTCCCGCCACGTTCTGACCAGGCCGCCCGCCGCCGGAGCGGCCCGTCCGGCCGCGAGACCGCCAGTCATACCCATCACAGCTGAACACGCCGTCTTTTCAGCCCCTCGCCCCTCGCGGGAGAGGGGAAAACAACGCATTAACGCATTTACGCGTGATCGGTATCAGTCGTGTACCTGCAGGGCCGCCGGCTGATCCGCTACAGCCGCGGCCACGTCACGGTGCTCGACCGCAGCGGTCTCGAAGCCGCTTCGTGCCCGCGCTACGAGGCCGACCGGCGCATATACGCGCGGATCATGGATTCCATGACCCGCGCGTAACCGGGGCTCAGCGGGGCTGCGCGGCGCCGGCTGTGGCGAAGGCGTGCGCGAGGAAGTCGACGAAGGTGCGCACGCGCTGCGAGAGCTGGTGCCGGCGCGGATACACGCAGTAGATGTCGGCATCCGGCGTGCGGTAGTCGGGCAGCACCTGCACCAGCCGGCCGCTCTGCAGGTAGCGGGCGATGTCCCATTCGGCGCGCAGCAGGATGCCGTGACCGTCGAGCGCCCAGTGCACCGCGATCTCGCCGTCGTTGGTGGTCAGGTTGCCGCGCACCTTCACCGTTTCCTCGCCGGTGGCCGGGGCGCGGGCGTCACTGAGGCGCCAGGTGCCGTAGGCGTCGTCGCCCTGGCGGATCGTGATGCAGTTGCAGCGGCGCAGGTCGTCCGGGGTCTGCGGCACGCCGTGCGCCGCGAGGTAGCGCGGCGAGGCGCAGAGCAGGCGGCGGTTGCCCGCCAGCCGCCGCGCGATCACGCGACCGTCGGCCGGTTCGCCGAAGCGCACGCAGACGTCGTAGAGATCGTCGGTGACCGGCGGCGGACTGACCGACAGCTGCAGCTGCACGTCGACGCCGGGGTGGCTCGCGACGTAGCGCGAGGTCACCGGGGCGACGTGCAGCCGGCCGAAGCCGAGCGTGGCGTTGACACGCAGCAGCCCCTTCGGCGTGCCGCGCGCATCGGCGAGCAGCTGATCCAGATCGTCGATCTCGCCGAGGATGCGCCGCGCGTGCTCCAGGAACACCTCGCCCTCGGGCGTGAGCCCCATGCGCCGGCTGGTGCGGTTGACCAGCAGCACGCCGAGGCGCGCCTCGATCTGCGCCAGATGCCGGCTGACCGCCGCCGTGCTGATGCCGAGCTCGCGCGCCGCCGCGCTCAGGCTGGGGCTGGCCGCGAGCGTGGCGAAGAAACCGAGATCGGTCGGCTGGATTGCAGCTCCCATGAGCGGGCCCGCCTTTAACTTCAGGTTAATGACGGTTTGAGCCTAGCCCCGCTCCGGGAGAAGGACGAGTCCGTACAGTCCGCTCGTCCACACCACCCCGAGAGAGGAGAACCCCCATGAAGACCTACAAAATCGCCACCATCCCCGGCGACGGCATCGGCAAGGAGGTCGTGCCCGCGGGCCGCGAGGTACTCGCCGCCGTCGCCGCTGCCGGCCAGGGTTTCCGCTTCGAGTTCACCGATTACGACTGGGGTGGCGACTACTACCGTACGCACGGCGTGATGATGCCGGAGGACGGCCTGGAGACGCTGCGCGGCCAGGACGCGATCCTGTTCGGCTCGGCCGGCGACCCGGACATCCCCGACCACATCACGCTCTGGGGCCTGCGCCTGAAGATCTGCCAGGGCTTCGACCAGTACGCGAACGTGCGTCCGACCCGCATCCTGCCGGGCATCGACGCACCGCTGAAGCGCTGCCGCGCCGAGGATCTGGACTGGGTGATCGTGCGCGAGAACTCCGAAGGCGAGTACTCGGGCGTCGGCGGGCGCGTGCATCAGGGCCATCCGATCGAGACGGCCACCGACGTGTCGGTGCTGACCCGCGTCGGCTGCGAGCGCGTGCTGCGCTTCGCCTTCGAACTGGCCCGCTCGCGGCCGCGCAAGCAGCTGACGGTGATCACCAAGAGCAACGCCCAGCGTCACGCGATGGTGATGTGGGACCAGATCGCCGCCGAGATCGCCCGCGAGTTCCCGGACGTGCGCTGGGACAAGGAACTGGTCGATGCCGCGACCGCGCGCATGGTCAACCGCCCGGCCTCGCTCGACACCATCGTCGCGACCAACCTGCACGCCGACATCCTGAGCGATCTGGCCGCCGCCCTCGCCGGCAGCCTCGGCATCGCGCCGACCGGCAACATCGATCCGCAGCGCCGCTACCCGTCGATGTTCGAGCCGATCCACGGTTCGGCCTTCGACATCATGGGCAAGGGCCTGGCCAATCCGGTCGGCACCTTCTGGTCCGTCGTGATGCTGCTCGAACACCTGGGCGAGCGCGCCGCGGCGGCCAGCGTGATGCGCGCGGTCGAGCGCGTCACCGCCGATGCGGCCCTGCACACCCGCGATCTGGGCGGCACGGCCACCACGGCCGACGTCACCCGCGCGGTGTGCGCCTTCCTCGCCGCGGACGCCGTCAGCCGCGCCGCCTGAGCCGCGGCGGTCCGGCTGCGCCTGCTGCGTGCCGGACCGCCTCCCCGCCGTTCCCGATCCGCGATGCCGCCAGCAAGAGCGGCAGGGTCCTCGTCTGTCCCGTCCACCACGGGAGGAGAACTCCGATGCTTCGACATCTGCCTGGCAAGCTCCTCGGCAAACTCTACGTGCAGGTACTGATCGGCGTATCCGCCGGCATCCTGCTCGGCGTGCTCGATCCCGGCCTCGGTGCCGATCTCAAGCCGCTCGGTGACGCCTTCATCAAGCTGATCAAGATGGTGTTCGCGCCGGTGATCTTCGCCACCGTCGTGCTCGGCATCGCGCGCATGGAGAACATGAAGGAGCTCGGCCGCGTCGGTGCGCGCGCGCTGATCTACTTCGAGGTGCTGTCGACCTTCGCGCTGCTGCTCGGGCTGATCGTCGTCAACCTGGTCCAGCCCGGCCAGGGCATGAACATCGATCCGGCCGCCCTCGATGCCAGGGCGATCGCCAGCTACACGAGTGCGCCGAAGTCCGCCGGCTTCGTCGACTTCATGCTCAACCTGATCCCGGTCAGCGTGGTCGATGCGCTGGCGAAGAACGACATCCTGCAGATCCTGGTGTTCGCGGTGTTCTTCGGCGTGGCGCTGTCGCACATCGGGCCGCGTGCGAAGCCGGTCGTGGATTTCCTCGATTCCTTCGTGCACGGCATCTTCGCGGTCGTCGGCATGGTGATGCGGCTTGCCCCGATCGCGGCCTTCGGCGCGATGGCATTCACGGTCGGCAAGTACGGCTTCGGCTCGATCGCCTCGCTCGCGAAGCTGATGGGCACGATGTACATCACCTGCCTGCTGTTCGTGAGCCTCGTGCTCGGCGGCATCGCCCGGCTCTGCGGCTTCAGCCTCTGGCGCTTCCTCGTCTACATCAAGGACGAGATCTTCACGGTGCTCGCGACCAGTTCGTCCGAATCGGTCGTGCCGCAGCTGATGCGCAAGCTCGAACATGCCGGCGTCTCGAAGCCGGTGGTCGGGCTGGTCGTGCCCTCGGGCCTGACCTTCAACCCGGACGGGCAGTGCATCTACTACACGATGGCCGCGATCTTCATCGCCCAGGCCACCAACACGCCGCTGACGCTGACCGACCAGATGGTCGTGCTCGGCGTGCTGCTGCTGAGCTCCAAGGGTTCGGCCGGCGTCACCGGCTCCGGCTTCATCACGCTCGCCGCAACGCTTGCCTCGCTCGGCAGCATCCCGGTCGCCGGCATGGTGCTGCTGCTCGGCGTCGATCGCTTCATGTCCGAAGCCCGCGCCATCACCAACACCATCGGCAACGCCGTCGGCACGCTGGCCATCGCCCGCTGGGTCGGCGCCGTCGACCGCGAACGGCTGGACGCCGTGCTGGCCGGCCGCGCCGAACCGCAGAACCTGGAAACGCTGTACGAGGAGGACGACGCAGCGCCTGCGCCGCCGGCCCGCGACTTTCCGCTGCGGCGCACGGCCTGAGCGGCGGAGGACATGAGCATGAACATGGATATCCGCAATCCCCGCCGGCTGCTGCGCGCGATGTTCGATGCCGCCGTCGCCAGTGCCCGACCCGAACACTGCATCCCCGCCCATCTGCCCGCAGCGCCCGCCGGCCGGACCGTGGTGATCGGTGCCGGCAAGGCCTCGGCCGCGATGGCACAGGCGCTCGAACGGCACTGGCCGGGCGAACTGAGCGGCCTGGTTGTGACCCGCTACGGCTACGCGGTGCCGTGCGAGCGCATCGACATCGTCGAGGCCGCCCACCCGGTGCCCGATGCCGCCGGCGAGGCCGCCGCCCGCCGGCTGCTGGAGCAGGTCCGGGGGCTGGGCGCCGATGATCTCGTCATCAGCCTGATCTCCGGCGGCGGCTCGGCGCTGCTGGCGCTGCCGGGCGAAGGCCTGAGCCTCGCGGACGAACAGGCCGTCAGCCGCGCGCTGCTGGCCTGCGGCGCGACGATCTCGGAGATGAACTGCGTGCGCCGCCACCTCTCCGGCATCAAGGGCGGCCGGCTGGCGGCAGCCTGCCATCCGGCGCGCGTGGTGAACCTGCTGATCTCGGACGTGCCCGGCGATGACCCCGCCGACATCGCCTCCGGCCCAACCGTGGCCGATGTCACGACCTGCGCCGATGCGCTGGCGATCGTGCGGCGCCAGCGCATCGAACTGCCGGCCGCGGCCTGGCGCCGGCTCGAAGACGGCAGCGGCGAGACGCTGAAGCCCGACGATCCGCGGCTGGCGCGGGTCAGCACCCGGATGGTGTCGACGCCGCAGCAGGCGCTGGAAGCCGCAGCAGCGGTGGCGCGTGCCGCCGGCGTCACGCCCTTCATCCTCGGCGATGCGATCGAGGGCGAGGCGCGCGACGTGGGCAGGGTGCTCGCCGGCATCACCCGCCAGGTCGCCACGCGCGGCCAGCCGTTCACCGCCCCGTGTGTGCTGATCTCCGGCGGCGAGACCACCGTCACCGTGCGCGGCAGCGGTCGCGGCGGGCGCAACGTCGAGTACCTGCTGGCGCAGACGATCGCGCTACAGGGCCTGACCGGCGTGCATGCGCTCGCCGCCGATACCGACGGCGTCGACGGCCAGGAGGAGATTGCCGGCGCCTTCGCCGGCCCCGACACGCTGATGCGCGCCCGCGCCCTCGGCATCCGCCCGGATGCCGCCCTCGCGGCCAATGACGGCCACGGCTTCTTCGGTGCGCTCGGCGATGCGCTGATCACCGGCCCGACCCTCACCAACGTCAATGACTTCCGCGCCATCCTGATCACGGGTGATGCGGCCACACCGTTTCCGGAAAGCTGATCATGCACCGACTGCGCAATGCCAAGATCGTCGCCACCCTCGGCCCGGCGAGCTCCGCCCCCGATACCATCCGCGCGCTGTTCGATGCCGGCGCCGATGTGTTCCGCCTCAACTTCAGCCACGGCAGCCACGAGGATCACCGCGCGCGGCTGGAACGGATCCGCGCCATCGAGCGCGAGACCGGCCGGCCGGTCGGCGTGCTTGCCGACCTGCAGGGACCGAAGCTGCGCGTCGGCACCTTCGCGCACGGCCCGGTGACGCTCGCCGAAGGGGCGGCGTTCCGGCTCGACCTGGAGCGCGACCGCCCCGGCGATGCCGGCCGGGTGGCGATGCCACACCCGGAAATCTTCGCCGCACTGACCGAGGGCGCCGAGCTGCTGCTCGATGACGGCCGCCTGCGTCTGCGCGTCGAACGCTGCGGCCCCGGCTACGCCGATACCCGCGTCATCGCCGGCGGCCTGCTGTCGGAGCGCAAGGGCGTCAACGTGCCGGACGTGGTGCTGCCGCTGTCAGCGCTGACCGCCAAGGACCGCGCCGATCTCGACTTCGCGCTCGAACTCGGCGTCGACTGGATCGCGCTGTCGTTCGTGCAGCGGGCCGCGGACCTCGACGAGCTGCGCGCGCTGGTCCGCGGCCGTGCCGGCCTCGTCGCCAAGCTGGAAAAACCGGCCGCGATCGCCAGCCTCGATGCGATCGTCGCCGCCAGCGACGCGCTGATGGTCGCGCGCGGCGATCTCGGCGTGGAGCTGCCGCCCGAGCAGGTGCCGGCGATCCAGAAGCGCATCGTGCGGGCCTGCCGCCGCGCCGGCAAGCCAGTGATCGTCGCCACGCAGATGCTCGAATCCATGGTCGGCGCGCCGGTGCCGACCCGCGCCGAGGCCTCGGACGTCGCCACCGCCATCTACGACGGTGCCGACGCGGTGATGCTGTCAGCCGAGTCGGCCTCCGGCCGCTTCCCGCTGGAGGCGGTGGCGATGATGGACCGCATCATCGCGCGCACCGAGACCGACCCCGAGGGCCGGGCCGCGAGCGGCGACGGCGGTGCCCTGCCCGCGGCGCAG
>NZ_DAOLKE010000201.1:0-6542 GCF_035331805.1 Plasticicumulans sp.
CCGGCACCGGCGCAGCCGGGCGCGCGTAGTCGGGGCCGACCGTGCAGGCGGCGAGGCCGGTCGCGAGCACGGCGACGGCCAGACAGCGCAGGGCGGCGACCGCAAAGCCTGCGGCGCCGCTTTGGCGGCCTGATCCCGCCTCCCCTCGTTCACCGTCCGCAGCGAGGGCTGCCTGCGGGCAGGAGCCGGCACCCGACGGAAAGCGTGAGGCACGGCAGCGGGCTTCAGTCGGGCAGCGGGGCATGGATGGCGCTCCGGGCAGGGCTGCGCTCGCGGCGCAGGCGGCGGCCGAGACGGTCGAGCACGAGGTAGACGACCGGCGTCGTGTACAGCGTCAGCCACTGGCTGACGAACAGGCCGCCGACGATGGCCAGGCCCAGCGGCCGGCGCAGTTCGGCGCCGAGGCCGCTGCCGAAGGCGAGCGGCAGCGCGCCGAGCAGCGCCGCGAGCGTGGTCATCAGGATCGGGCGCAGCCGCAGCCGCGCCGCGGCGTGGATCGCGACCAGCGGCGAGACGCCGTGGCGGCGTTCGAGATCGAGCGCCACGTCGATCATCATGATCGCGTTCTTCTTGACGATGCCGATCAGCAGGATCACGCCGATCAGCGCCATGATCCCGAACTCGGTGCCGGTCGCCATCAGCACGATCAGTGCGCCGACGCCGGCCGAGGGCAGCGTCGACAGGATGGTCAGCGGGTGCACCCAGCTCTCGTAGAGCATGCCGAGCACGATGTAGACGGCGATGAGCGCGGCGAGGATCAGCAGCGGCTGGCCGCCGACGCCCTCGGCGTAGGCGCGCGCCGAGCCTTCGAAGCTGCCGTGCACGCTCTCGGGCAGGCCGAGGCGCGCGACCGCGGCGTTGATCGCGGCGACCGCCTCGCCGATCGCGACGCCCGCGGCCAGGTTGAACGACACCGTGGTCGCAACGAAAACGCCCTGGTGATTGACGCTCAGCGGCCCCGGCGTCGGCCCCCAGCTCGCAAGGCTCGCCAGCGGCACCTGCGCGCCGGAATCCGCGGTGACGTACAAACGCGCCAGTATTTCGGGCCGCTGCCAGTACTGCGGGGCGACCTCCATGACCACGCGGTACTGGTTCAGCGCCGCGTAGATCGTCGACACCTGCCGCTGGCCGAAGGCCGCGTACAGCGTGCGGTCGATCGCCTGCATGCTGACGCCGAGGCGCGCGGCAGCGTCGCGATCGACGTTCAGCGTCAGCTGCAGGCCGCGCTCCTCGCGGTCGCTGTTCACGTCGGCGAGCTGCGGCAGGCCGGCGAGCGCGCGCGTGACCGGCCCGGTCCAGCGGCGCAGGCCGTCGAGGCTGTCGGCCTGCAGCGTGTACTGGAACTGCGCGTTCGACGAACGCCCGCCGGTGCGGATGTCCTGCACCGACTGCAGGAACAGCTGCGCGCCGGGGATGTGCGCCGTCCGCCCGCGCAGCCGCGCGATGACCTGATCGGCACTGACGCCGCGCTCCTCCAGCGGCTTCAGCTCGATGAACATCTGGCCGCTGTTGCGCTGCGCGCCGAAGGAGCCGCCACCGGTCGAGGCGACGACGGTGCGCACCGCCGGGTCTTCGCGCACGATCGCGACGAAGGCATCGAGCTTGCCGCGCATCGCCTGGAACGAGATCGCCTGATCGGCACGCACCGAGCCGCTCAGGCGCCCGGTGTCCTGCTGCGGGAACAGGCCCTTCGGCACCTGCACGTACAGCCAGACGTTCAGCGCGATCACCGCCGCGAGCAGCATCAGCACGACGGCGGCGTGGCGCAGCACGACGGCGAGGCTGCGCGCATAGGCGCGGTTGAGGTGCCGAAGCCCCCGGTCGAAGGCCTGCCACAGCCGGCCGTGCGACTCGCGCGGCCCGGCCGGCGGCGCGCGCAGCCAGTGCGCGCACAGCATCGGCGTCGTCGTCAGCGAGATCACGAGCGAGATCAGCACCGCCGCCGACAGCGTCACGCCGAACTCGCGCAGCAGCCGCCCCGGCAGCCCGCCCATCAGCAGCACCGGGATGAACACCGCCACCAGCGACACGCTCATCGCCAGCACCGTGAAGCCGACCTCGCGCGCCCCGCGCAGCGCCGCGGCGCGCACCGGCTGGCCGGATTCGACGTGGCGCACGGTGTTCTCGACGACGACGACCGCATCGTCGACGACGAAGCCGGTGGCGATGGTCAGCGCCATCAGCGACAGGTTGTTCAGGCTGTAGCCGCACAGCCACATCACGCAGCCGGTGCCGAGCAGCGACACCGGCACGGCGATGCCGGGGATCAGGGTCGCGCGCAGGTCGCGCAGGAAGGCGTAGACGACCAGCACGACCAGCCCGATCGCGATCGCCAGCGTCAGCTCGACCTCGTCGAGCGAGGCGCGCACCGTGGTCGAGCGGTCCTGCATCACGTCGAAATCGACCGCCGCCGGCAGCGTCGCGCGCAGCTGCGGCAGCACGGCGCGGATGCCCTCGACCGTGTCGATGACGTTGGCCCCGGGCTCGCGGCGCACGATCAGCGACACCGAGGGCCGGCCGTTGGCCGAACCGCTGTTGCGCACGTCCTCGACCGAATCGATGACGCTCGCGACATCGGCGAGGCGCACGGCTGCGTTGTTGCGCCAGGCCACCACCAGCCCGCGGTATTCGTCGGCGCTGCTGGCGCGGTCGTTGGCGAGGATCTGCCAGCGGCGCGAGTCGTCCTCGACCGTGCCGAGCGGCCGGCGCGGGTTGGCACCGGCGATCGCGGTGGCGACCGCGTTCGGGTCGATGCCGTAGCGCGCCAGCGCGTCGGGGTTCAGCTCCACGCGCACCGCCGGCAGCGCCGCACCGCCGACCGTGACCTGACCGACGCCGGCAACCTGCGAGATCTTCTGCGCCAGCACCGACGAGGCCCAGTCGTACAGCCGGCCGCGGTCGTAGGTGTCGGAGGCGAGCGCGAGGATCATCACCGGCGCATCCGAAGGGTTGAGCTTGCGCCAGGTGGGGTTGCGCGGCATCGCCGGCAGGTCGGCGCGCGCGGCATTGATCGCCGCCTGCACGTCATTGGCGGCACTGCTGATGTCGCGGGCCAGATCGAACTGCAGCGTGACGCTGGTGCTGCCGAGGCTGCTCGACGAGGTCATCTCGGTGACGCCGGCGATGCGCCCGAGCCGGCGTTCGAGCGGGGTCGCGACCGTCGCCGCCATGGTCTCGGCGCTCGCCCCGGGCAGGCTGGCGCTGACGGCGATGGTCGGCACGTCGATCTGCGGCAGCGCCGACACCGGCAGCAGCCGGTAGGCGACGAGGCCGGCGAGCGCCAGGCCGAGGGTCAGCAGGATGGTCGCGACCGGCCGGCGGATGAACGGCTCCGACAGGTTCACCGGTGCAGCCTCAGGCCGGGCCGCCGGCCGCGGCCGCATCGCCGCCGCGCAGCCGGCGCGCCAGCCGCTCGAAGGCGAGATACACGACCGGCGTCGTGAACAGCGTCAGCAACTGGCTGACGATCAGCCCGCCGACGATCGCGAGCCCGAGCGGCTGGCGCAGCTCCGAGCCGGTGCCGCTGCCGAGCACCATCGGCAGCGCGCCGAACAGCGCCGCCAGCGTCGTCATCAGGATCGGCCGGAAGCGCAGCAGGCAGGCGCGGTGGATCGCCGCGCGCGGCGTGAGGCCCTCGCCGCGTTCGGCCTCCAGCGCGAAGTCGATCATCATGATCGCGTTCTTCTTGACGATGCCGATCAGCAGCACGATGCCGATGATCGCGATGACGCCGAGATCCTGCCCGGCGAGCTCCAGCGCCAGCAGCGCGCCGATGCCGGCCGGCGGCAGCGTCGAGAGGATCGTCACCGGGTGCACGAAGCTCTCGTAGAGCACGCCGAGCACGATGTAGACGGTCACGACCGCCGCGAGCAGCAGCCAGAGCTGGTTGTCGAGCGCGGCGCGAAACGCACTGGCCGCGCCCTCGAAGCTCGTGCGCGTGCTCGCCGGCAGCGCGAGCGCCTGCGTCACCGCCTCGATGCCGGCGACCGCCGCGCCGAGCGACGCGCCCGGCGCCAGATCGAAGGACACCGTCGTCGCCGGAAACTGCCCGACGCGCAGCAGCGCGAGCGGCAGCGTGCGCTCCTCGATGCTCGCGAGCGCCGTCAGCGGCACCTGCACGCCGTTCGCGGAGCTCACGTACAGCGCATCGAGCGCCCGCGGCCCGCGCCGCCAGTCGGCCCCGAGTTCGAGCACGACGCGGTACTGGCTGGACTGCGTGTACACGGTCGAGATCAGCCGCTGGCCGAAGGCGTCGTAGAGCGCGTTGTCGACATCGGCGATCGCCACGCCGAGGCGCGCGGCGCTGTCGCGGTCGATGCGCACGTAAGCAGCGAGTCCGCCGTCCTGCTGCTCGCTCGCGACGTTGCGAAGCTGCGCCGAGGCCGAGAGCCGCTCGACCAGCTGCTCCACGGCCGCGGCGACGCGCGCGCCGTCCGGGTCCTCGACCGTGAACTGGTAGCGGCTGCGGCTCATGCGGTCCTCGATCGCGAGATCCTGCACCGGCTGCAGGTACAGGCGGATGCCCGCCACCTGCGCGAGCGGCGCTTCGAGCCGCGCGATCACGCCGGCCGCCGATACATGGCCGCGCGCCGCCAGCGGCTTCAGCGTCACCGAGAAGCGGCCGGTGTTCGGCGTGGCGTTGGTGCCGTCGACGCCGATGTAGGTCGACACCGCCTCGATCGCCGGATCGGCGAGCAGCACGCGCGCCAGCGCCTGCTGGCGCTCGGCCATCGTCGCGAACGACACGCTCGGCGGCGCCTGCGAGATGCCCTGCAGCAGGCCGGTGTCCTGCACCGGGAAGAAGCCCTTCGGCATCATCACGTACAGCCAGGCGGTCAGCGCCACGGTCGCGAGCGTCACCAGCAGCACCAGCGGCTGGTGGTCGAGCACACGCGCGAGCGCCCGGTCGTAGTGCGCAATCGTCGCATCGATGACGCGGCCGGCGGCGCGGTGGAAGCGCCCGGCACCGGCGCCATCGCCGTGACCGGAGCGCAGCAGCCGCGCGCACAGCATCGGCGTCAGCGTCAGCGACACCACGGCCGAGATCAGGATGGTCACGGCCAGCGTCACCGCGAACTCGCGGAACAGCCGCCCGACCACATCGCCCATGAACAGCAGCGGGATCAGCACCGCGATCAGCGACACGGTCAGCGACACGATCGTGAAGCCGATCTCCTGCGCGCCCTTCAGCGCCGCGGCGAGCGGCTTCTCGCCGGCCTCGACGTAGCGGGCGATGTTCTCGAGCATGACGATCGCATCGTCGACGACGAAGCCGGTCGCGATCGTGAAGGCCATCAGCGTCAGGTTGTTGATGCTGAAGCCGGCGAAGTACATGACGCCGAGCGTGCCGACCAGCGACAGCGGCACGGCGAGCGCCGGGATCAGCGTCGCGCGGGCGCTGCGCAGGAACAGGTAGATCACCAGGATCACCAGCGCGATCGCCCAGGCCAGCTCGAACTGCACGTCCTCGACCGAGGCGCGGATCGTCACCGTGCGGTCGCTGAGCACGGCGACATCGATGGTCGCCGGCAGCGCGGCCTGCAGCCCCGGCAGCAGCGCGCGGATGCGGTCGACGACCTCGATGACGTTGGCCCCGGGCTGGCGCAGCACGTTGACGACGATCGCCGGCTGCACGGCCCCGCCGCCGCTGCCGGTCCACGCCGCGAGCTTCGTGTTCTCGGCGTCCTCGGCGACCTCGGCCAGATCGCGCAGGCGCACCGGCGCGCCGTTTCTGTACGCGATCACCAGCGCGCGGTAGTCGGCGGCGTCGCGCAGCTGGTCGTTGGCGTCGATCGTGTACGCGCGCGCCGGCCCGTCGAAGCTGCCCTTGGCCTGGTTGACGTTGGCCGCGGCCACGGCCGTGCGCAGCGTGTCGAGGCCGATGCCGTAGGCGGCGAGCGCCGAGGGGTTGGCGCGGATGCGCAGCGCCGGGCGCTGGCCGCCGGCGAGCGTCACGAGGCCGACGCCCGGCACCTGCGACAGCTTCTGCGCGAGCCGCGTGTCGGCGAGATCCTGCACCTGCACCAGCGGCAGCGTCGCCGACGTGAGTCCGAGCGTCAGCACCGGCGCATCGGCCGGATTGACCTTGCTGTACACCGGCGGCGCCGGCAGGTCGGCCGGCAGCAGGTTGGAGCCGGCGTTGATCGAGGCCTGCACCTGCTGCTCGGCCACGTCCATCGACAGGTCGAGGTCGAACTGCAGCGTGATCACCGACGCGCCGGCGGCACTGGTCGAGGACATGCGCTTGAGTCCCGGCATCTGCCCGAACTGGCGCTCCAGCGGCGCCGTGACCGAGGAGGCGATCACGTCCGGGCTGGCACCGGGATAGAAGGTCGCGACCTGGATGGTCGGGTACTGCACGTCGGGCAGCGCCGAGACCGGCAGCAGCCGGTACGCGAGCAGCCCCGACAGCAGGATCGCCACCATCAGCAGCGTGGTCGCGACCGGGCGCAGGATGAACGGGCGGGACGGATTCACGGCCGGCTCCGCTTGCGGCAGCGCCGGCTCACTGTCCGGCGCCGTCGCGCGCGCGCCGCTGCGGG
>NZ_DAOLKE010000202.1:0-6534 GCF_035331805.1 Plasticicumulans sp.
CAAGCTCGGCGTGCTGCTGTTCTTTCTGGTGCCGGGGATCGCGCTGAAGCTCTGGGGCTGAGGCGGCAGGGACAGGGGCGTCGGGCCGCCTTGCCCGCCGGCTGCGCGGCATGTCGCCGCCACCGGGAACGCCGTCGCTCCCGTCCTGCCGGCCACACCGGATCGCTTCGCTTTCCAGTCCATCGCCCTTGTCAAGGAAGCGCCAGGCATTCATGCACTTGCGTGTGATCGGTCTCAGTCTTCGATCAGGTATCGGTACACCTTCGTGGCGCGGGCCGGGTCCATCAGGTAATCGATGCCGCCGGACAGGTCGTAGCGAACCGTGATGCGGATTCCGGAGTCGTCGATGCAGACCGCATCGAGCCAGCGATCGTGGCTGCGCTTGCCGCCGCGATAGCTTTCGACCTTCACGTCCAGCGGAGCGCCCGGCAGCACGGGCCGCAGCGCCTGGAGGGCGGCCTGGCGGGTGGCCTCGGTGCCGCGATGGCGCTCGTCGTGGCGGTTCAGCTCGCGGCAGACGACTTCGAGCCGGTCGATGCCGTCACTGCAGTCCCGGACCCGGTTCACGCAAGCCGCGAGGGCTTCGAGCTGGCGCTGTTCGGCGGCGCAGTAGGGGTCATGGATGCGCAGGACGCCGATCCGGTGTCCGGCGAGCACCGCGAACAAGGCCTTGAAGTCGCGGGCCTGATGCGCTTCGTAGGCCCAGCGCTCGATCGGCAGCAGAGCCTGGAACCTGTCCGCGCTGCAGAACCGGCTCTGGCGACGCAAGGTCTGGAGGGTGCTCTGCAGGCCGGCGTCCACGGGCTGGCGGTAGACGGGCTCGGGCAGCAGCGTATCGAGCAGCGGCTGTTCCGGCTGCGCGGTCAGGATCGCTGCCGCAGCGCCGGCCTCGGGCCGGCATAAGCGGGGCAGGGTCTGCAGGTCTGCATCCTGCGGCAGCTTGGCGATGCGCAGCCGCCCGTCCGCGAGCCAGGGCTGCAGGTGCAGCAGGGTCTGGCGTTCACGGGCGGTCGAACCCTTCAGCGGTGTGCGCGGCAGCCGGCGCAGGAACAGTTCGATACGCGTGCCCTCCACCAGCCGGCGCAACAGCCAGTCGCGGGCTTCGTCATCGGCGGTTTCGGCATCGAGCGCATCGGCGCACAGCAGCAGCGTACCGCCGGGGCCGAGCAGCGTGTCGAGCTGCGCGAGGTTCGGCGTCGGCCAGCACACGGCGCCACGCGCCGTCCAGGGATCCGGGCCGGTCTCATCGAGCAGGGTCGCGAGCCAGTCGCGTACCGCGTGCCGGTCGAGGGCGTCCCAGTGCATCTGGTTCGAGTAGTCGCACAGACAGGCCGTGCAGGCGCTCGCGCAATCGCGCGGACAGTCGAGCCGCACCAGTGCGGCCTGCAGCAGCGCGCGGATCGTGTGTTCCTGCGCCAGCCGCACGCAATAGCCGGCACCGCCGGCCACGGCGTCGTAGAGCACGAACTCGGCGCGGGCGCCGCGCAGCCGGTACACGGCACGCAGTTCCTGATGCTGGATCTCCAGCAGTCCGGCGGCAGCGAAACGCAGCGCTTCGGCCAGTGTGCGGGCGCTGGCTTCCAGTGCCTGTCTGGGCAAGAGCTCCGGACACTCCTTCGGCGCCAGCGGCAGCGCACAGCGCAGCAGCAGCACGTCGGTGTCGAATTCGTGCGCGAGATCGACCGGCTTCAGCGAATTTTCGTACGCGCAGGCTTTGCCGCTCAGCGGATCATCGTGCTTGCGTTTGGCCGGTTTCAGACTGACGGCCGGCTCGGCGTGGAAGCACCACGGGCAGTGCAGGTAGCCGTGGCTGTGCGGGCCGCGGTTGACGATGAACAGCCGGCCGCTGCCGGCATCGGCCTCGTGCGGCTGGGCACGCAGCAGCGCCCGGCGCAGCAGCGGGTGATCGGTCGCCTCGTACTGGCTCTCGCGCGGGATCGTGATCAGCCGGGCCTCGTCGGCCGGGCGCGAGCGCCGCCGCGTGCTGCCGGGGTCCTTGCCGTTGCGCTCGGTGTAACTGGTCGTGAAGCCGCGCGGGCGCAGGTAGGCGTGGACCTGCCTGTGGCTCTCGCCGCTGCCGCAGTGGCTGCAGCGTGCCGGGACGTCCTCGCGTGCGATCGCTGCATCGACGTGATGGCAGTCGGGGCAGGCGACGTAGTACTCCTCGGGCATGAACTGCTTCGGATAGCGCGCGAGCGCGGCGCTGGTCCAGATGCGGCCGTTGGCGACGACCTCGGCACCGGGGGCGTATTCGCTGATGCCGAGGCTGGCGTCGCGGCTCAGCGCCACGTCGCTGCCCTGGCCCGGATAGTTCTGCTGCTGCTGTTCGCGCACGACTTCCAGGTTCAGCGAATGCACCGGGAAGCTGTAGGTCGGGATCAGGCTGCGCGCCGAGCACTGATCGACGATGAACTGCCCGAGGTATTCCTCGGCGAGCCGCACCCAGCGCTGCTGCTGGGCGAGGCCCTTGCTGGTCGTGCTGCCGGCGCTTTCGAAAGCCTCGCGGCGCTTTTCCTCGTAGAGCTGCCAGCGCTCGTGGACTTCCTGCGCGAATTCCAGCAGCCGCTCGCGGGCGTGCTCGCGCAACTGCGGGCCGGCCAGACCGAGGTGCTGCAGGCCGTCGGGCAGGCGCTGCGTGAGTCGGGTCGCCTCATCAAGCGCCGATCGGCCGTCTTCGCCTTCGAGCCAGTGGGCGAGCGTTCCGTCGAAGGCTGCGCAGGCCGCGGCATCGAAGGGATCGGCGAACAGATCCTTCAGCTCGGGCGCGTTCTTGTCGGTTCTGGCGATGCGTGCGCGCAGGAAGCCGCCGAGCACGATGCCGAGCTGGTGGCGCCGGAACAGTTGCGCATTGTCGAGCAGCAGCGACGGCACCGGCGCGCTGCGACCGAGATAGTCCGGAAAATCGCGGAACATCGCCTGGTCGTACTGGGCGTTGCGGGCGACCGTCACGCAGAAGGGCGCGGCCTGGGCGCGCCGGCCGGCGCGGCCGGTGCGCTGCTGGTAGTTGGCGATGCCCGGCGGCACGTCCAGGTTGACGACGGCTTCGAGGTCGCCGAGATCGACGCCCATCTCCATCGTCGTCGTGCAGCTCAGCAGGTTGACGCTGCCTTCGGCGAACTCGCGTTCGATCTGCTCGCGCAGCCCGGTCGACAGCGATGCGGTGTGCTCGCGCGCACGCACGGTGCCGGCGCCGCCATCGAGGTAGCGGGTGATGTAGTGGTTTTCGGCATTCAGCGCGTCGCGCTCGCCGGCGTCGAGCGGCCGGGTTTCGCCGTTGCAGCCGTAGGCCGTGCAGCGCCCGGCGATCGCGGTCAGCTGCATCAGCCCGCAGCGGCGGCAGACGTGCAGTGGCTGCTGCAGCGCGCTGCCAAAGCGCAGCGCATGCACATCGAGGCCATGGCCGCCATCGGGCAGGCGCACCAGCAGCTTCACGCGCTCCAGTTCACTCCAGACGCGCCCGAGGAATTCGATCGCCGCGTCGCGCGGCCAGCCGAGCTGGTTGACGAGGTAGTGCGTGCGCCGGTTGTGCCGGCGGCTGCCCTCGGCCGGCAGCCAGCCGTGCAGCTTGCGGTCCTTGTCGCGGTACAGCGCGAAGGCGCGGTGGCTGGCGTAGTTCGCGCCCCAGAGCCAGGCGTTCTTCATGTCGATGCCGTCGAGTCCGCCGATCGCCTTTTCGCGACGCACGGTTTCGAGCAGGAAATCCAGCAGCCCCGGCAGTCCGGCCTGCTGGGCTGCCGGCACCAGTGCCTGCACGCTGCGTGCAATCCGGTCGAGGGCTTGCGGATCGACCTGCACGCTGACCAGGCCGAGCGCTTCGAGCGAATTGCGCCGTCCGCCCGGCGTGCAGAATTCGGCGGCGACCAGGCCGGTCAGCAGGTCGCTGAAGCGCTCGCCGCTTTCCAGCAGCCGGCCGTTCTCATCGAGCAGCAGCGGCAGGCCGGCCCGGCGCCAGTGCTTGGTGACGGCATGCACGAGGTCATCGAGGTCGCGCGCATCCTCGCGTTCATGACAGTCCTTCAGCGCCTGACAGAGACCGGTGCGCAGCGCCTGTTCGCTGGCCGTGCGTTCGAAGTACGGCGCGAAGAAGGCCGCGTTCTGGCGGTTGTCGGAGAAGGTCAGCAGCTTGCGCCCGCCCATCGGCAGGCGCCGGCCGTCGGTGCGCTCCGGCAGTGCCTCCAGCACCTGCTGCACGACGACCGAACCGAGCGCCTCGTCGCCGGGATGCATGCGCGTGACGATCTCGGCATCGGCCGCACCGGTGCGTCCGCCACAGGCCGGGCAGGTCTGCACGTAGTGCGCGCGCTCCTCCTGGTCCTCGACCGTCGTGATCTCGTACAGCGTCACGCTGCCGCCGGCGCTTTCCAGCCCGGTCTGCGGGTCGATGCGCCGCGTCGTCCACAGGCCGGCCGGGGTTCCGGATTCTTCGGGGCCGTCCAGCTCGTCGCTCTCGTCGGCGGTGCGCACGTCCGGCGGCGAGCCGAGCCAGAACACGCGCCGCTGCACCTTGCTCTCGCCGCCGGCCGGGCGGCGGTGGTGCAGGCGGGCGGAGTGCGCGTCGTGGAAGCCTTCGATGTACGGCTGGCCGCATTTGCGGCAGACCAGCAGCGGGTAGTACAGGCCGTGCTCGTCGCGATGCGTGCGCCGCACCGTCAGCGCGGCCCAGCCCTCGGGGGCCTGCGCATCGAGACGCACCGCGATGCCCTCGATGCCGTTGACGGCCAGGTGATAGCGCGCCGGCAGCAGCGGGAAGGCGTCCGGCCCGCTGCGGGCGAGCATGCCGAGGTGGATCACGGCACTGAGGGCGGTACTGCAGAGCGTCTCGTCATCGGCCTCCGGCAGACCGGCGAAGGTATCGCGGGCGAGCTGCGTGAAAGTCTGCACGCCGCCGCGATCGAGCCGCTCGGCGACCCGGCGCAGTTCGCGGTTGCCGGCGAAGGCCGGCACCAGCGCCGGCGCGAGTGCGCTGCGGTCGGCGGCGGACAGCCGATCCGCCAGCGCTGCCGGCAGGCCGGCTTCCCGGATTTCCGCGCGCCAGTCCCCGACACCGGGTTCCGGCAGCGCCGCCAGCCGGTCCAGCACCGGCGCCAGCGCCGTCCAGACCCGGGGCGACAGCGAAAACGGTTCATTCGCCGGGTCGGTGAGCGCCGTATGCACGATGCGCCGGCCGCGCACGACGCGCTGGAGCGGCTCGTCGAGCAGCTCGCTCGCGAAACGCCGGATGCAGACTTCGGCAGCCTCGCCTTCCGGCAGGCTGGCGCTGGTGCCGAACACCTGCAGCCGGCGCTCGAGGCCGAGCCGGTTCTTGAGCTTGCGCAGCAGGAAGGCGACCTCGGTGGCCTGTGCGCCGCTGTAGGTGTGGATCTCGTCGAGCACGATGCACTGCAGCGCGTCCTGTGCGAACAGCGGTGCGTTGCGCGGCAGCAGCAGCAGGTGTTCGAGCATCGCGTAGTTGGTGATCAGGATCTTCGGCGGCGCGGCGAGCATTTCCTCGCGCGTCAGCCGCCAGTGCGCCGGGATTGCACCGCCGAGGGCGGTCATCAGCCGGTCGTTCTCGCGCAGCCGGCTTTCCTCTTCGAAGCGGCGGGTATGGGCGCGGATCTGGGACGTGAAGCGGCCGAAGCTGATGCCGGCCGCACCGAGCAGATGCCCGAACAGCGGCGCGATGCGGTAGTAGAGCTGGTCGTTGGCCAGCGCATTCATCGGGTAGATCAGCAGGCAGCGCACGCCCGGGCGCTGCGGCTCGGGGTCATCGAGCAGGCGCTGCACGAGCGGATACAGAAAGCATTCGGTCTTGCCCGAACCGGTGCCGGTGGCGACCAGCAGGTTGTCGCCGTCGCGGCAGGCCAGCTCCAGCGCCTGTTCCTGATGCCGGTGCAGCGGCCGGTCGAGCAGGGCGGCCGGCAGCGCGCCGAAGCCGTCGTGCAGATAGCCGCCGTTGCCGCGCAGCAGCGCCCGCAGCGGCCGGCCCTTCTCGAAGTCCGGCAGCGCCTCGACGTACGGCCCCTGCACCAGCGTCTGCGCTGCGACCTGCTCGCGCACCTCGCGGCGCAGCTCGGGGTAGCGGCGGCTGATCGGCAGCGTGGTCGGGATGTAGCGGCGCAGCGTCGCGTTCAGCGCATCGTGCAGGCGACGCGGATTGGATTCGCTCATCGGGCAGGCTCCGAACAGAGGAAGTGTCCAGCCGTGGCCGGGATCAGTGCTGCGGGGTGGTCGCCGCCGACCAGGCGGGCACGCCGTCGGCCAGATCGGTCGACAGCGCCAGTTCCCACAGCAGCAGGTAGAACGCGAACAGCTCGCGACCGGCGGCGAGCAGCCAGCCGAGGGCGGCCTGACGCTGGTCGGGTGCGGTATCCGGCAGGCAGCAGGCGAGCTGCCGCGTGCCGCGCGCCAGCGTGCCGGGCACGCGTGCCTCCAGCCGGCAGGCGCCGGCGTACAGCGCCAGCGCGTGCGCGAGGACATCGAGGGTGTCCTCGGTGCCCGCCTGCTCGTCCGGGACGGCAGCCGGTGTGCCGAGCACCGGCTGCCGTCCCGGAC
>NZ_DAOLKE010000203.1:0-6478 GCF_035331805.1 Plasticicumulans sp.
CTCACCGCCGCCCCGAGCTGCGCAAACACCGGATGCCCGTCCGGGTGGCGGATGACTTCGAGCACGTCTTCGAGCTTGCGTGCCTGACGGGTCATCGGTTCGAGCTTGTCGGTGTCCGGGACCTGCAGCCAGATGCGGCTGCGGGCGCCGTCGCCAAGCGGCAGGCAGATGATGCCTTCGACGTTGCAGGCGCGGCGGGCGAACAGGCCGCAGACGTGCGACATGACGCCGGGGTGGTTGTTGACGGTGAGTTCGAGCACGGCCAGCGCGGCGGGCACGGTACGGGTGGCATTCATGGTTCAGCCTCCGATCATGTCGGTGTTGGCGGCGCCCGGCGGCACCATCGGGTAGACCTTTTCCTCCAGCCCGATCGTCGCGTGGATCAGGCAGGGACCGCGTTCGGCGAAGGCCGCGGCGAGCGCATCGGGCACGTCCGGTTCGGCGTCGAGATCGATGGTGCGGATGCCGAAGGCCTGGGCGAGGCGCACGAAATCGGGCTGGCCGCGGAACACCGAGGCGTTCAGCCGGCCGCCGTAGAACAGCGTCTGCTGCTGGTGCACGAGGCCGAGCGCGCCGTTGTTGAACAGCACGATCTTCACGTCGAGGTCCTCCTCGGCGAGCGTCGCGAGTTCCTGGATGTTCATCAGGATCGAGCCGTCGCCGCTGAAGCACACGACCGGGCGCTGCGGTTCGGCGAGCGCGGCACCGATCGCCGCCGGCAGCCCGAAGCCCATGGTCCCGAGTCCGCCCGAGGTCAGCCACTGGCGCGGACGGTCGAGCGGATAAGCCTGCGCGGCCCACATCTGGTGCTGGCCGACATCGGTGGTGACGATCGCGGCCGGGCCGGCGGCGCGTGCCGTCGCGCGGATCAGGCCGTAGTGGTGGCGCGGGTTGTGGCGACCGTCGAGCTTCAGCGGGAAGTCGCGCTTCAGCTCGCCGATGCGCGCCAGCCACGCACGGCGATCCGCCTGCGCGCCGAGCCGCGGCAGCAGCCGGCCGAGCACCTCGCGCACGTCGCCGTTGAGCGCCACGTGCGCGGTCTTGATCTTGTCGAGTTCGCTCGCGTCGATGTCGATATGCACGATCGCCGCGTTCGGGCAGAACTCGGCGACCTTGCCGGTGGCGCGGTCATCGAAGCGCGCGCCGACCGCGATCAGCAGGTCGCATTCGGCGAGCGCGAGATTCGTGCAGCGCGCGCCGTGCATGCCGAGCATGCCGAGCTGCAGCAAGTGCGTTTCCGGCAGCGTGCCGAGCGCCATCAGCGTCATCACGGTCGGCAGGCCGGCGGTTTCGGCGAGTTCGCGCGCCAGCGGCGCGGCGCCGGCATGCACGACGCCACCGCCGAGGTACAGGATCGGGCGCTGCGCCTGCGCAATCAGCGCCAGCGCGGCCGCGAGCGCGGTGTCGGCCGGCTGCGGCGCCGGTTCGGCGCAGCCCGGCTGCGGCCATTCGTCGAACTCGATGGTCGCGTTCTGGATGTCCTTCGGCACGTCGATCAGCACCGGCCCCGGGCGGCCGGACAGCGCGATGCGGAAGGCCCGCGGCACCACGTCGAGCAGTTCCTCGACGCTATCGACGAGGAAGTTGTGCTTGGTGATCGGCACGGTCAGGCCGTAGGTGTCGACCTCCTGGAAGGCATCGGTGCCGATCATCGCGCTCGGCACCTGACCGGTGATGCAGACCACCGGGATCGAGTCGAGGCGGGCATCGGCGATCGCCGTGATCAGGTTGGTCGCGCCCGGACCGCTGGAGGCCAGGCACACGGCCGCCTGACCGCTGGCGCGCGCCATGCCCTGCGCGATGAAGCCGGCGCCCTGCTCATGGCGGGTCAGCACGTGGCGGATCTGCGTCGAGGCGCCGAGCGCGTCGTACAGCGGCAGGATCGCGCCGCCCGGGATGCCGGCGACGGTCGTGATGCCCTGTCGTTCCAGCAGGCGGATGATGAGTTCGGCGCCCGTCATCTTCATGGTCTGCGTACTCCGTCGTCACAAGTGGCGTTGCGGGGGCTCGGGGCCGGCCGGGACGGGGAGGACGCAGAAACGAGAACCCCCGCCGGCCTGTCGCGGCCGGCGGGGGTTCTGGGGTTCGGAGGAAACTGCCTCGACGCTCAGACCCGGGCGGACGCGACCGCGTGCGCTACCAGTACCAGGCTTACGCGTACGACGACGGCCGCGAGAAGGCTTTCGCGGTCGTGACGGGCGTGGGCAGGCAGGCGGGCGGCGGTCATGGCTCGGGTGTTTCGCAAGGCGGTGGCCGTTTCGGGACGCGCACTGTAGCCGCGACGGCGGGCGCGAGGCAAGCCGGAAATCGGCGCGGCCGGCCTTGGGGTTTCAGCCGAGGCCGCGCGGCGCATCGGGCCGCGGTCGCGACACGCTGGCGACGGCGCGCGGATGCGGGCGCGGCAGGTGGCGGGCGACCGTCTGCAGCGTGCGCGCGAGGCGCAGCACGATCATCAGCCGCGCCAGCCAGCCGGCGGCCGAGGGTTCGTCACGACCGGCACGATCCTCGCGGCCCGGGCGCCGGCGCGGTTTCGGCTTGCCGCGCGCCAGATACAGCAGCAGGGCGCCGGTGCCGAGCAGGATCGGCGTGCGGTGCTCGGCGACGAAGGTCACGGCCCGGTCGACGGTCGCCGTGTGCGCCAGCCAGTCGTCGCCGGCTTCTGCCAGCGCCGAACGGCCGGCCTCGGAGCGCGCCAGCAGCCGGGCCTTGCGCTCGAAACGGGCGAGCTGCGCCGGCTTCATGGCTGCGGCCCGCGCCCGCGCAGGCGGTCGAGGTCGGCCGCGAGCTCGGTGCGCGTCGCGATCAGCAGCGGGTGACGGCCGCGCCTGGCGATCCAGAGCAGGCACAGGCCCAGACCGAGCAGCCCGGCGCCCCCGACGCCGGCGATCGCAAGCAGCCGGTGCGTGTCCCAGAACAGCACGATCACGAACAGCGCCGTGCAGCCGATCGCCAGCGCCGCGCACATCAGCGCGATGCCGGCAACGATGCCGATCTGCACGAGGCGCTCGCGCTCCTCTTCGAGCTCGAGCGCGAACAGCGCCAGTCGGGTCTCGATCAGCCCGAGCAGCGCGGTCAGCACGCCGCGACCGGCGCTGTACACCGAGGCGGCGGGCCCGGCGCGCATGCGTCAGCCCTTGCGGCTCAGCAGCAGGCCGGCGATCAAACCGATGCCGGCGCCGATGCCGATCGCCTGCCAGGGGTTCTGGCGCACGTAGACATCGGCCTGGCTGGCGAGGTCATGGACGCGATCCTGCGCGCCGCGGGCGTTGGCCTCGGCCCGCGCGCGCGCCGAGGCGAGCGCGGCCTCGGCGCGCTGACGGACCTCGGCGTAGCGCTCGCTGCCATCGGCAGCGGCGGCCGCGGCGAGCCCTTCGAGCGCGGCGATCAGGTTGTTCCATTCATCGGCGACGCGGTCGGCGGACTGGGCGGTTTGTGAATCCTTGATGGACATGGGCGTGACCTCAACGGGCAAGGGGGCCGGGCTGTCCGGCGCCGTGGTGGCGCGGCATCGGCCGTGGTTAATGCGACAGCGTAGAAAGGGAATCGGGCAGTGCAAGCCGGCGCTTCGACATTTGCGTGCATCCTTTCAGGAAACACGTCCGAAGCACGCTCCGGTTTCGTGGTTCCGCAGCCACCGGATGCTTATTCAATTACACAGCCGGTCACGGAAATTCCGTAACCGGCTGCAAGGCATTACGAGGTCAGTGTCCGGTCGAAACCGGTCTGCGGATCGGACCCGACGGCGGCCGGATCGTTCCGCGGATCGCCACTGACGGCCTGGAGCGCGGCTCAGGGCACCCGCGAACGGCCGAAGATCAGCGACAGCACGAACAGGATCAGGAACAGGAAGAACAGTATCTTGGCGATTTCGGCAGCGCCGGCGGCAATGCCGGTGAAGCCGAGCACGCCGGCGATGATGGCAACGACGAGAAAGACAATCGTGTAGTGCAGCATGATTCGCTCTCCGGGCCTGTGGCTCTTATGAGGTAATGACGTGACCGGACCGTAATGCTCAGGCGCCATGGTCGTGTCACTGGCAAATGACCGGAGCGAATGCGCAGCAGTTCCATTCATTGCGTGCATTGCGCAGACTTTTTTTGAACCGCATGAATGATCCTGTCTGCGCCGAGGCAGAAAATCATCACCTGTAAGATCATCGGCGTGCATTCAGCCGGCGGCGGCCGGGCCGTGCGATGCCGCCGCACCCGCCCGCGCCGCAGCCGTCCGGACGCACGGCAAGCCTGCGATCCACCGGCTGATTTGCCCTGCCCGGGCGGCACGGACACAATGCGCGGTCCTGTTTCCCGAGCATCCCCCGCTGGAGCCCTCCGATGACCGACCGTAGCGACCGCCTGCGCGAACTGCTGGAGCAGCGCATCCTGATCCTCGACGGCGCGATGGGCACGATGATCCAGCGTCACAAGCTCAGCGAGGCCGACTACCGCGGCGCGCGCTTCGCCGACTGGCCGCGCGACCTCAAGGGCAACAACGATCTGCTGGTGCTGACGAAGCCGGAGGTGATCCGCGGCATCCACGCCGCCTACCTCGAAGCCGGCGCCGACCTGATCGAGACCAACACCTTCAACGCCACGCGCGTGTCGATGGCCGACTACGGCATGGAAGACCTGGTGCCGGAGCTCAACCGCGAGGCCGCGCGTCTGGCGCGGGCGGTGTGCGACGAGTACGCGAGCCCCGACAAGCCGCGCTTCGTCGCCGGCATCCTCGGCCCCACGTCACGCACGGCCAGCATCTCGCCCGATGTCAACGATCCGGCCGCGCGCAACGTCACCTTCGACGAACTGCGCACCTGCTACGTCGAGGCCGCGCGCGCGCTGGTCGAGGGCGGGGCCGACATCCTGATGGTCGAGACCATCTTCGACACGCTGAACGCCAAGGCCGCGTTGTTCGCGATCGAGGAACTGTTCGACGAACTCGGGCACCGCCTGCCGGTGATGATCTCCGGCACGATCACCGATGCCTCCGGGCGCACGCTGTCGGGCCAGACCACCGAAGCCTTCTACCACTCGCTGCGCCACGTGCAGCCGCTCAGCTTCGGCCTGAACTGCGCGCTCGGCCCCGACCTGCTGCGCCCCTACGTCGCCGAGATGGCGCGCGTCGCCGAGTGCTTTGTCTCGGTGCACGCCAACGCCGGGCTGCCGAACGAGTTCGGCGAGTACGACCTCGAACCGGCGGCGATGGCCGTGCAGGTGCGCGAGTGGGCGGAGTCGGGCTTCGTCAACGTCGTCGGCGGCTGCTGCGGCACCTCGCCGGATCACATCCGCGCGATTGCCGGCGCCGTCGCCGGCCTGCCGCCGCGCCGGCGGCCGGAGATCGCGCCGGCCTGCCGGCTGTCGGGGCTGGAGCCGTTCACGATCACGGCGGATTCGCTGTTCGTGAACGTCGGCGAGCGCACCAACGTCACCGGCTCGGCGGTGTTCAAGCGCCTGATCAAGGAAGGCAACTACACCGCGGCGCTCGATGTCGCGCGCCAGCAGGTCGAGGCCGGTGCGCAGATCATCGACGTCAACATGGACGAGGGCATGCTCGATTCCGAAGCGGCGATGGTGACCTTCCTGAACCTGATCGCCTCGGAGCCGGACATCTCGCGCGTGCCGGTCATGATCGATTCCTCGAAGTGGGAAATCATCGAGGCCGGTCTCAAGTGCGTGCAGGGCAAGGCCGTCGTCAATTCGATCTCGCTGAAGGAAGGCGAGGCGAAGTTCATCGAGCAGGCGAAGCGCGTGCGCCGCTACGGCGCCGCCGTCATCGTCATGGCCTTCGACGAGACCGGTCAGGCCGACACGCTGGCGCGCAAGCGCGAGATCTGCGCACGTTCGTACCAGGTGCTGACCGAAACCGTCGGCTTCCCGGCCGAGGACATCATCTTCGACCCGAACATCTTCGCGGTCGCCACCGGCATCGACGAGCACGCCAACTACGCCGTCGACTTCATCGAGGCGACCGGCTGGATCAAGGCGCACCTGCCGCACGCGCTGATCTCCGGCGGCGTCAGCAACGTCAGCTTCAGCTTCCGCGGCAACAACCCGGTGCGCGAGGCGATCCACTCGGTGTTCCTGTACCACGCGATCAGGAACGGCATGTCGATGGGCATCGTCAACGCCGGCCAGCTCGCGATCTACGAGGACATCCCCGCCGAGCTGCGCGAGCGCGTCGAGGACGTGATCCTCAACCGCCGCAGCGACGCCACCGAGCGCCTGCTCGAAGTTGCCGAGCGCTACAAGGGCGACGGCAGCAGCGGCGCGGCGAAGAAGGAAGACCTCGAATGGCGCGGCTGGCCGGTCGGCAAGCGCCTGGAGCACGCGCTGGTCAAGGGCATCGACGAGTTCGTCGAGTCCGACACCGAAGAAGCGCGCCAGAGTTTCGAGCGCCCGATCCAGGTCATCGAAGGCCCGCTGATGGACGGCATGAACGTCGTCGGCGACCTCTTCGGCGCCGGCAAGATGTTCCTGCCGCAGGT
>NZ_DAOLKE010000204.1:0-1936 GCF_035331805.1 Plasticicumulans sp.
GTCGCCTGCTCCTGCAGCGCCAGCCGGCCGGCCTCGGTGATCCGGAAGCCCGGCTCGCAGCGGCGCAGCGGTGGCTGGCCATCGCGCAGCGCCGCCGGCAGCAGCGTCGCGAACACCTCGCCGGGCGGATGGTGGTAATAGCCGGCCGCCCAGTGACCGAGCGCGAGCAGTTCGGCCGGCAGCAGCGGCGTGTCGTCGAGGATCGCCAGCGCCGGCTTGAGCTTCGTCGAGGCGAGTTCGCTGGCGCCGGCCGTATCCAGCAGCACGCCGATGCGTTCGCCGTTCTTCAGCGGCACGCGCACGCGCAGCCCCGGCACCAGCGGCGGCAGCGGACCGGGCGGTGCGAGGTAATCGAGGGCGGCAGGCAGCGGCGAGGGCACGGCGACGCGCAGGATCGGGGCTTGCATCCCGGCATTGTAGGGGCCGGCGCCGGGGGCGGGCCGGCGCGGGTTTTCATGCATCCGTCACGAAACCCTCACGGTTCCTGCACAAATTCTTCACGAAACATTCACTTGTCCGGTAGGCACAGCGTGTAGATACTGTGCCCACGTCGTCTATACAAAAAAGTCATCCGGGCATGGGCAAGAAGGGCAAGAAGAAGGACAGAGACGAAGAAGCGAAATTCGTCATCCGCATCGAAAAGGACCTTCGCGACGAATTCGTGGACCTCTGCCGCGACCTGGATACGACGGCGTCACGCGAGGTGCGGCGCTTCATCCGCAGCTACCTCGCCGAGAACGGCAGGGGCGCATCAGACGCCCCGCCGTCCCCTGATGCAGGGGAAAGCGCGTAATTCCATTGGCACGGCTCTGGAGGCGAAACCATGAACATCGACCGGAACGATTCACCCGTCCACGCCCAGACGGTCGCGGCAATCGAGGCCCAGCAGGCCTACTTCGAGGCCCGCGCCCGCGGTGTCTCGCGCGCCGAACGTGAGCGGCTCGAACGCAACTGGCTGTCGGCCGCGCGCCGCCTGCGCATCGGCATGGCCCAGTGAGGCCAGCGCCGGGGGCACGGCGGCCCGCGGCACAGCTGAAGAAGGCCGGCTCCTGCCATCGCGGCAGGGCCGGCCTTCACTTTTTGCGGCGTGGCGCGCGGCGTGATCCGGCGCCGGATCAGCCCTGCGTGACCGGCAGCAGCGTGATCTCGACGCGACGGTTCTGCGCGCGTCCGGCCTCGCTGGCGTTGTCGGCGACCGGACGCGTCGCGCCGTAGCCGGAGACCACCATGCGCGCATACGGCAGGCCGGCCTTGACGAAGCGCAGCGCCACGGCACCGGCGCGCTTCTGCGACAGCGCCTGGTTGGCCTCGGCCGCGCCGGTCGAATCGGTATGGCCGGCGATGTCGACGACGGTCTGCGGATATTCCTTCAGCACCGCGGCGATGCGGTCGATCTGCGGCTCGGCCGCCGGCTTCAGGGCCGCCTGACCGCTGTCGAAGGTGATCGCCTCGGGCAGGTTCAGCACGATGCTGTCGCCCTTGCGCTCGACACCGATGCCGCTGCCGGCCAGCTGCGCATCCAGATCGTTCTTCTGCTTGTCGAGATAGCTGCCGACCGCCGCGCCGGCGAGCGCGCCGACGCCGGCGCCGATCAGCGCACGCTTGGCCTTGTCGTGCTTGCCGCTGAGGCCGCCGGCCAGGGCGCCGAGTGCGGCACCGGCGACGGCACCGGTTGCGGTGCTGCTCATGCCGCTGCCGCTGCTGCTGCCGCCACCGCCGGCACCGGGCTGGGCGCAGCCGGCCACGGCGAGCGAGAGCGTGATGGCGGCCAGCACGGCCAGGTTCTTCTTCTGGGTCATGGAGTCTTCCTCTGCTTCCCGGGGAAACCGGCGCCCGTTGCGGTGGGCCGGTGCGAGGACGTCGCGAGGGTCATGACAGGCAAGGACCGCGCAGGTGCGACGCCCGGATCGGGGCAAAAGAATAGCCGGTGTCACCA
>NZ_DAOLKE010000204.1:2036-6476 GCF_035331805.1 Plasticicumulans sp.
AGGACCGCGCAGGTGCGACGCCCGGATCGGGGCAAAAGAATAGCCGGTGTCACCACAGGCAAGGACCGCGCAGGTGCGACGCCCGGATCGGGGCAAAAGAATAGCCGGTGTCACCAGAGGGACACCGGCTTGAAGGCGGGGTGGGTCTTGTGACGGGGCCGGACGACCTCCTGCCGACCGGGAACCTCGTCTGTTATGGCTGCTGATGCCAGCGCAAAAGCATCTTGCATGCCAATCTTTTCATTGCATCAGAACAATTACTTGCCGGGTGCCCGCGGCGCAGCCGCCGGTTTTCCGGCGCCGGCGTCCGCAAAACGGCGTCAAAAATGCAAGGCCGATGGCATTTCGGGAATGCAGCGGCGGGCGGGGTGCTGCAATCCGCAGCCCGCCGGCGAGCTGCAGCGCAGGATGCCAGCGGGCTCCCGTTCACCGGCTCAGGGCCGGGCCGGCAGCACGCGGTTCAGGAAGGCGCCGATGTCGCGCAGTTCCTCCCAGCAGACCTCGTGGCCGATCGGATAGTCGTGCCATTCGGGCTGCCAGCCGAGCTGCACCAGCCGGTCGCGCGTCGCCGTGCCGCGCGGGAAGCGCACGACGGCATCGATCTCGCCGTGCGCGAGGAATACCGGCGTCGCGGCGTTGGCCGGGCTGCGCTCGGCGGCGAGCGTCGCGGCAAGCGGCAGATAGCCCGACAGCGCCAGCAGCCCGGCCAGGCGTTCCCGATGGCGCAGGCCGGTGTGCAGCGCCATCGCCGCGCCCTGCGAGAAGCCGGCGAGCACGATGCGCGCATCCGGGATGCCGCGGGCGTTCTCGCGCGCGATCAGCGCCGTGATCTGCGCGGCCGAGGCGCGGATGCCGGCAGCATCCTCGCTGACCGGGCCATCGAAGCCGAGGATGTCGTACCAGGCGCGCATCACGAAACCGCCGTTGACGGTCACCGGCCGGCGCGGCGCGTGCGGGAACACGAAGCGGATCGTGTGTCCCGGCGGCAGGCCGAGTTCCGGCACCACCGGCTCGAAGTCGTGGCCGTCGGCGCCGAGCCCGTGCAGCCAGATCACGGTGGCGGTCGCCGGTACGGCGGATTCGATTTCGACGGTCGGCAGCAGCTCGCTCATCTCGGGACACCTGTCGGTACGGAGGGGGAAGGGTGCAGTGTAAGCGCCGCGGTATACTCGCCGGCCCATCCGCCTGCCGTCGCCGGAAACCTCCGCCATGCCCCGCACCGTGTCCGCCCGTTCCGTGCTGCTCGTCCTCGCCGCGCTGCTGGCGTTCACCGTCGCCGGCTGCGGCCAGAAGGGCGATCTCTACCTGCCGGGCGGCAAGCCGCAGAAGGTCGAGCGCAAGCCGACCTGAGCCGGCCGCAGCCGCCCGCCGTTCCGTCCACCCGGGGATCCGCGTCATGGACCATTTCGAATACCGCCAGGGTCAGCTGTACGCCGAAGACGTGCCGGTCGCCGACCTCGCCCGGCGCTTCGGCACGCCGTGCTACGTGTACTCGCGCGCGACGCTGACCCGGCATTTCCGCGTCTTCGACGACGCCTTCGGCAGCCATCCGCACCTGGTCTGCTACGCGGTCAAGGCCAACGGCAACCTCGGCGTGCTGAACGTGCTCGCGCGCCTCGGTTCGGGCTTCGACATCGTCTCGGTCGGCGAGCTGGAGCGCGTGCTGGCCGCCGGCGGTGATCCGGGCAAGGTGGTGTTCTCCGGCGTCGGCAAGCGCGAGGACGAGATCGCCCGCGCGCTGGAGGTCGGCATCCGCTGCTTCAACGTCGAGAGCGAGGCCGAACTCGAACGTCTGCAGCAGGTCGCCGCCGCGCACGGCGTGCAGGCGCCGGTCAGCCTGCGCGTGAACCCCGATGTCGACGCCGGCACGCATCCGTACATCTCCACCGGTCTCAAGGAGAACAAGTTCGGCATCGCCATTGCCGATGCACCGGCCGTCTACGCCCGCGCCGCCAGCCGGGCGAACCTGCGCGTGACCGGGGTCGACTGCCACATCGGCTCGCAGCTGACCACGCTCGCGCCGTTCACCGACACGCTCGACCGGCTGCTGCTGCTGGTCGAGCGGCTCGCTGCCGACGGCATCGGCATCGATCACATCGACCTCGGCGGCGGCATCGGCATCCGCTATCGCGACGAGCAGCCGCCGCACCCGAGCCAGCACATTGCCGCGGTGCTCGAACGCCTGGCCGGCCTGCCGTACGCGGTCTACGTCGAGCCGGGCCGTGCGATCGTCGGCAACGCCGGGCTGCTGCTGACGCGCGTCGAGTTCCTGAAGTGTTCGGAACACAAGAACTTCGCGATCGTCGATGCGGCGATGAACGACCTGATCCGGCCGTCGCTGTACTCGGCGTGGATGGAAATCATCCCGGCCGACGCGACGCTCGAACGCGCGCAGCAGCGCTACGACGTGGTCGGCCCGATCTGCGAGACCGGCGACTTCCTCGGCAAGGACCGCGAACTCGCCGTGGCCGAAGGCGACCTGCTGGCCGTGCGCTCGGCCGGGGCCTACGGCTTCACGATGAGCAGCAACTACAACGCCCGCCCGCGCGCCGCCGAGGTGCTGGTCGATGGCAGCGAGGTCCATCTGGTGCGCGCGCGCGAATCGCTGGCGAGCCTCTATGCCGGCGAATCGGTACTGCCGGCATGAGCTTCACCAACCCCGGCCCCGATGCCATCCGCGCCCGGCTCGCGCAGGTGCGCAGCATCGCCGTCGTCGGCCAGTCGGATTCGCCGGGCCGGCCGAGCTACGGCGTCGCCCTCGGTCTGCAGGGGCTTGGCTACCGGATCATCCCGGTCAACCCGCGCCTGAACCACGCCCTCGGCCTGCCCGCGTACGCCTCGCTCGACGAACTGCCGGCCGTGCCGGATCTGGTCGACGTGTTCCGCGCCTCCGAACACGTCGCCGGCATCGTCGACGACTGCATCCGCCTCGGCGTGCCGGCGCTGTGGCTGCAGGATGGCGTCATCGATGCCGCCGCCGCGCGCCGTGCGCAGGCGGCCGGCATCTTCGTGGTCATGGACCGCTGCCTGTGGCGCGACTGCGTGCAGCTCGGCGTGCGTGCGGCCTGCTGATCGACATGAGTTGCAATTCAGCAACTGTGCTTAACAGCTACACAACAACTCCTATCATCCCCGCAACGCCACCATATCCGCAGGTGGCCTGACCGCAATCCGCAGCGGACCCGGGGGAGACAAGGAACATGAAGCACGCCTGCCTGATCGCCGGCGCACTGTACGCCGCGATGACAATGCCCACTCAGGCCAAAGACCTGTTCGAGCTGGGCCTGAGCGTCGACAGCGCGCCCGAGGTGCGCGAAGGCTTCACGACGATCAGCGACCTGTTCGACGCCCTCTCCACCGAAGGGCTGACGCAACTGTCGCCCGGCTATACGGAATCCTCGCCGGCGACTGCCGCGCTGTACGTGCGCGGCCTGCCGGCCGAAGCCTCGTTCCAGTCCGGATCGACGACGCTGCGCTTTCGCGTGCCCTCGCTCGGCATCGACGTGAGCTTCACCGGCGAAACCCGCGACGACAGTCGTGACCAGTTCGAGGACTACATCAAGGCCAACGGCGGCGACATCCTCAAGCGCATGCTGAAGGAGCTGGCCCGTGTGTCACCGGTCGACCCGGTCGCCGGCAATCCGGGCAGTTTGATGGCGCAGATGGGGGCGCAGGATTTTGCCGATGCTGCCAGTGTCAGCGGCAATCCCGGCGGGACCGGTTCCTCAGGCAACCTGTTCGGCATCGGTCTCGGCTATGACAGCAACTCGCTCGGCCCCTATGACCAGAACGTCATGCGCCTGCCGCTGAGCTTCGGCTTCGACCTGAGCAACGGCTACCGGCTGACGCTGTCGGCACCGATCTATCGCGTCGAATCCGAAGGCACCGACAGCTACGGCGCGAGCTTCGGCGCGGCACTGCGCATTCCGCTGACGGCCGACTGGGCGCTGACGCCGGCGCTGCGCGTCGGCGCGGCCGGCTCCGGCGATCTCGGGAGTGCCGCCGCGCTGTACTCGGGCTCGCTGACCAGCCGCTACGTCTGGCATTTCGCCGGCGGACTCGATCTCGGCATGACCAACCAGCTCGCGCTCTACCAGTCGCGCTCGATCAGCGCCGGTGACTACGAGGCCGACTACGACCTGTCGAACCGCAGTCTCAAGAACGGCCTCGACCTCGCCGGGCCGCTGAACGGCACCTTCCTCGGCAACGGCGCCCAATGGCGGGCCTGGGTCATCGACACGCGCTTCTACGGCGACGAGCTGTACTCGAACTCCTGGCAGGAATACGGCGTGTCGGTCGGCACGCGCGTGCAGGCCGGCGCGATCGTCTACGAGCAGATGAACCTCGGCGTCAGCTATCTCAACGGCGAGAACGACGTGAGCGGCCTGAAGCTGAACTTCGGCTACCGGTTCTGAGGCAGGCGGCCGCAATCCGCCCGCT
>NZ_DAOLKE010000205.1:0-6407 GCF_035331805.1 Plasticicumulans sp.
GGCGAGCAGCGCGAGCCCCAGTGCGGCGAGCAGCGATCGGCAGGGGCGGCAAGGCGTCTTCATGGCCGGCTCAGGCTCTCGATCTCGGCGCGCGCGCGTTCCTTGTGCTTGCGGCTGCGCACGGCGAGCACCGGCAGCCAGTCATCGGCCGGTGACAGCCACAGCGTGATGCGCACGCGCCCGGAGCCGCCGTCCGGACGCGACAGCTCGTACTTCTCGGCGTCGCGCGCACCGAGTGCGGTCGGCACGGTTTCGCGGCCGAGGCTGTCGAGGTGGTACTCGACGATGCCGGAGGCATACGGCACGCGCAGCCGCGGCGGCGCCGGGCGGCCGCTGCGCCGGGCTTCGAGCAGCTCTACGAAGAAGGCGAGCGGATCGGCGAGATCGGCTTCGAGCGGCAGGTCGCTGGCGCTCTCGCCGTGGCGGGCATGCAGCCTGCCGGCCGGCCAGTCGTAGAGCAGCGTCGTAGCCGACGTGAACGGCGGCTTCGAATGCACGAGGAAGCTGAGCGGCCGGCTGTCCGGGCGGCCGGGCACCGCGGCGCCGGTCAGCTCGGCGCGGCCGAGTTCGCCGAACAGCCCGGTCAGGCCGCCGCCCTCGACGCGGGCGTGCAGCTCGTAGCCGGCCGGTGTCGGCCGGCTCAGCAGCTCGGCGCGCGCGACGGTCAGGCCGTGCGCGATCAGCGCGTAGCGGGCGGTCAGCGCCGGCAGCGGTGCGGCCGGCGCCGGGCTGGCGAGGGCGAGGCCGAGCAGCAGTGCGGCCGGACGGAGCAGGGCAGGGCAGTGGCGCATGGCGGTCAGACGCGACGCAGCGTTTCCGGGTTCGCGCGCGCAGTGCGTTTCGTGCGCCGCTCAGTGCTGTTCGCCCTGCACGGTGACCACCAGCCGGCGCTGGTGGCTGGACTGGCGGTGTTCCCACAGATACACGCCCTGCCAGGTGCCGAGCAGCAGCCGGCCCTCGCCGACCGGCAGCGTCAGGCCATTCGAGGTCAGCACGCTGCGGATGTGTGCCGGCATGTCGTCCGGGCCTTCCATGTCGTGGGCGTACCACGGCGCGCCATCGGGCGCGAGCCGGGCCATGAAGGTTTCGAGATCGCGGCGCACCGACGGGTCGGCATTCTCGCAGAGCATCAGCGAGGCGCTGGTGTGCTGCACGAACACGTGGGCGATTCCGGTGCGTACCTGACTGCGCCCGACCACGGCGCCGATCTGCGTGCTGAGGTCGGTGGTGCAGCGCCCCGGCGTGCGCACGATCAGGATTTCCTGGTGAATCATCGGACGGCTTCCCCGCTCACGTCGATCAAGGTCATGCGCAGGGTTTCGCGCCCCTTGCGCGTCTGCACGATCTGCACCGGCACGTAACCGAACTTCGGCGCGAACCAGAAGGTGGCGGTGCGCTTGTCGCCGGGCCGGCCGCGGCGCAGCACCTCGGCCTCGACCGGGCCGCGGCCGGTCTTCACGGTCTCGCGCCCGGCGCTCTCGACACGGTAGGTGTCGGGGCTGGCGTCATCGACCAGCGTGAAGCTTTCCGGCGGCCGGCCCTGTCGCAGCAGCCACATCGCGCGCAGCTGCAGGCTCAGCGGATCGAGCATGCCGGGGACGAGCGCGAGCTTCGCCGGCGCCGAGCCGGCCTCCTCGATCCGCACCTCGCCGGCCGCCGGATCGAAGTCGATGCGCACCGATTCGCGCTCGCGTCCGCCGCGGCGCTCGTGGCGGTAGTGGCCGGGCTGCGGACCGTCGTCGCTGAACGTGCCTTCGGCTTCCTCGCTCAGCCGATCGGGCAGCAGCATCGCCAGCTGGCCTTTTGCGGCTGCTTCGGAGCGCATGCGGTAGCGCCCCGGTGCCGGCTCATCGAGCGTGACGGTGGCCTCGCCGACCGGCACGCCGGACAGCGCCAGCGAATAGCGGGCCGTGAAGCCGGGCACCGGCAGCGCGGCCAGGGCGGTCAGCGGCCAGGCCAGCGCGGCGGCGAGCAGGCCAGGGATCAGGCGGCGCGGCATGCGGGCACTCCGGACGGGAAGGCGGATATCCGCCAGCCTACACCCGCGGCGCGCGTGCGGCCTGCGGCATCCGGCGTAGCCGCTGCGGGAAAACCCGCAGCTCAGGCGCCGTCGTCCAGCCGCTTCGGTGCCGTCAGCGGCGCGCCGTCGAACAGCACGGTATCGCCATCGAGGCGCACGCGGCCCTCGGCGAACCAGCGGATGGCCAGCGGATACAGCTTGTGTTCCTCGACCAGCACGCGCGCGGCCAGGGTGTCGGCATCGTCGCCGGGCAGCACCGGCACCGTCGCCTGCAGGAACACCGGGCCGCCGTCGAGCTCGGGCGTGACGAAGTGGATGCTGACGCCGTGCTCGGTCTCGCCGGCGGCGAGCGCGCGTTCGTGCGTGTGCACGCCGCGGTACTTCGGCAGCAGCGACGGATGGATGTTGAGCATGCGTCCGCGGTAGTGCTCGCAGAAGCCCGGCTCCAGGATGCGCATGAAGCCGGCAAGCACGACGAGTGCCGGCCCGAAGCCGTCGATCTGCCGGATCAGCTCGGCCTCGAAGCTCGTGCGGTCCGCGAAGTCCTTGTGATCGAGCACCAGCGCCGGCACGCCGGCATCGCGCGCGCGCTGCAGCCCGTACACCCCGGGACGGTTGCTGATCACCGCGCGCACCTCGACCGGCAGTTCACCGCTCGCGGCACGGTCGAGGATGCTCTGCAGGTTGCTGCCGCGGCCCGAGATCAGCACGACAATGCCGGGTTTCGTGGCCGAGCCCATCAGCGGATCTCCACGCGCGGCTGCGCGTCGTCACCGGCGGCCTCGATGCGGCCCATGACCCAGGCCGTCTCGCCGCTGGCGGCGAGGCTCGCGAGCGTGGTTTCGACATCGGCCGGCGCCACGCACACGACCATGCCGATGCCGCAGTTGAAGGTCCGGTACATCTCGGATTCGATCACACCGCCCTGCTGCTGCAGCCAGCGGAAGATCTCCGGCCGCTGCCAGCTCGCCGCGTCGATGACGGCGCGCGTGCCGTCGGCGAGCACGCGCGGCAGGTTGTCGGGCAGGCCGCCGCCGGTGATGTGCGCGAAGCTGTGCACGTCGATCTGCTCCAGCAGCTTCAGCATCGCCGGCACGTAGATGCGCGTCGGCGCGAGCAGCGCGCGCCCGAGCGTGGTGCCGGCAAAGGGCTCATCGAGGCTGGTGCCGGTGACGGCGAGGATGCGCCGGATCAGCGAATAGCCGTTCGAGTGCGGGCCGCTCGACGCCAGACCGATCAGCACGTCGCCGGGCGCGACCCGGCTGCCGTCGATGATGCGCTCCTTCTCGACGATGCCGACGCAGAAGCCGGCGAGATCGTAATCGGCGCCCTCGTACATGCCCGGCATCTCGGCGGTCTCGCCGCCGACCAGCGCGCAGCCGGCGAGCGCGCAGCCATCGGCGATGCCCTGGATGACGGTCGCGGCGGTGTCGACGTCGAGCTTGCCGGTGGCGTAGTAATCGAGGAAGAACAGCGGCTCGGCGCCGGCAACCGCGATGTCGTTGGCGCACATCGCCACCAGGTCGATGCCGATGGTGTCGTGCAATCCGGTATCGAGCGCGAGGCGCAGCTTGGTGCCGACGCCGTCGGTGCCGGAGACCAGCACCGGCTGGCGGTAGCGATCCAGCGGCAGCTCGAACAGCGCGCCGAAGCCGCCGAGGCCGCCGAGCACGCCGGGGCGGGCCGTGCGCCGGGCGTGCGGCTTGATGCGTTCGACGAGCGCCTCGCCGGCGTCGATATCGACGCCCGCGTCGCGATAGCTGAGGCGGATGGGCGGAGTCTGGTCGCTCACGGGGATCACCTGGGTCGGGCGGCGGACGGAGGGGAACAGGCAGCGGGCCGCAGCCGGCGTGCGAAACCGGGCATTCTACACATGCCCGGCGGCAAGACCGGAGCCGGGGCCGTGTGGCAGCGTCCGACGCTCATTTGACAGTGCGCGAGGCGGCTCACCAGACTGCCCGGCACTCCCGACCGCCGCGTTTCCCGCCCGCTCCCTGCATGCCCTCCCTGCGCGCCCGCGACATCCCGAACCTGATCACCGGCCTGCGCCTGCTGCTGGTGCCGCCGATCCTGTGGCTGCTGTGGCACGACGATCACGGTGCCGCGCTGCTGCTGTTCCTGATCGCCGGCGCTTCCGATGCCCTCGACGGTGCGCTCGCGCGCGGTTTTCACTGGCAGAGCCGCCTCGGCGGCATCCTCGACCCGATCGCCGACAAGTCGCTGCTGGTCGGCTGCTTTCTGGTGCTCGGTGCCGGCGGCGAGCTGCCGCTGTGGCTGGTGGCGCTGGTGCTCGGCCGCGATCTGGTCATCGTGCTCGGAGCCGCCGCCTGGCACTGGCTGATCGGCGCGCTCGAAGCCCGGCCCTCGCTGATTTCCAAGCTCAACACCTTCATGCAGCTCGCCGTCGTGCTCGCGGTGCTGCTCAGTCACGGCGCCACGCCGCTGCCGGACTGGCTGCTGCGCCTGCTCGAATGGACGATGGCGCTGACCACGCTCTGGAGCGGCATCGACTACGTCTGGCACTGGAGCCGGCTCGCGCGCCGGCACGTGCGCGGCGAGGTGGCCGGATGAACGCCGACGAGCGGCGCACCTGGGCGCTCGGGCTGGTGGGGCTGGTGGTCGCCGGCTACGGCCTGTGGCTGCTGTCGCCGGTGCTCGCGCCCTTCCTGTTCTCGGCCGTGCTCGCCTATCTCGGTGACCCGCTCGCCGACCGGCTCGAACGGCTCGGGCTGTCGCGCACGCTGTCGGTGGTGACGGTGTTCGTCAGCATGTTCGCGCTGATCCTGGTGCTGCTGCTGTTCATCGTGCCGATGCTCGAACGCCAGGCCACGCAGCTCTTTGACCAGGCGCCGGCGGCGATCGACTGGTACAACGTCGAGGTGCGCGGCTGGCTGCGCCAGCAGTTCAACCTGCCGCTGCCGCAGCTGCGCTTCGACGCGATCAAGAAGGAAGTCGTCACCGCGCTGCAGTCGGCCGGCTCCGACAGCCACGCGCTGATCGCCACCATCAGCCAGTCCTCGGCGGTGCTGGTCGGCTGGACGGTGACGCTGCTGCTGGTGCCGGTGGTGACCTTCTACCTGCTGCGCGACTGGGACCTGCTGGTCGAGGACATCCGCCACCTGCTGCCGCGCTCGGTCGAGCCGCAGGTCTCGAAGCTCGCGCGCGAATCCGATGCCGTGCTCGGCGCCTTCCTGCGCGGGCAGTTCGCGGTGATGCTCGCGCTCGCCGTGATCTACGGCGGCGGCCTGACGCTGGTCGGGCTCGACTACGGCCTGCTGATCGGCCTGATCGCCGGGCTGGTGAGCTTCGTGCCGTACTTCGGCTTCTTCTTCGGCATCGTGCTCGCGGGGCTGGCGGCGATGGTGCAGTTCCACGCGCCGCTGCCGCTGCTTGCGACCTTCGGCGTGTTCGCGTTCGGGCAGCTGCTCGAATCCTTCATCCTGACGCCGCGCTTCGTCGGCGGCAGCATCGGCCTGCACCCGGTGGCGGTGATCTTCGCGCTGATGGCCGGCGAGCACCTGTTCGGCTTCTTCGGCATCCTGCTGGCGCTGCCGGTGGCCTCGGTGGTCATGGTGCTGCTGCGCCACACGCACGCGCACTACGTGCAGAGCGAACTCTACGAGACCCCGCCGGCGCCGCATTTCGAGCCTGATGAGATCGTCGAGTCCGCGGTCACGCACGAGACCATCCGCGCGCTCGATGCCGATGCTGCCGGGGACGAGGCCGGGGCGGCGGCGGACGATGACGAAGTGCTGGCGCGTGTCACCACCGTCGAGCGCACCGAAACCGTCACCACCGAAACCATCGAGGCGCTGCGCCCGGCCGGCGCACCGCCGGAGCGCCCGGCATGAAGGACCAGATGCCGCTGAAGCTCGCCGCCCGCGAGCGCGCGAGCTTCGACAACTACGTGCCCGGCGCCAACCTCGCCGTGCTCGAACACCTGCGCCGCTACACCGGCAGCCCCGGCGAGCCGGTGCTGTACCTGCACGGCCCCGACGGCAGCGGGCGCACGCACCTGGTGCAGGCGGTGTGCAGCGCCGCCGCCGCCCGCGGCCAGACGACGGTGCGCGTCGGCCTCACCGACACCGAACGCCTGCCGCTCGCCGCGCTCGACGGCCTCGAAAACCTCGCCGTGGTCTGCATCGAGGACCTCGACGCCATCGCCGGCCAGCGCACCTGGGAGGCCGCGCTCGATCAGCTCTGCGCGCGGCTGGTGGCGCGCGGCGGCGGGCTGGTGATGACCGGTGCCCGCGTCGCGGTCGCGGCCGGCTTCACGCATCCGGGCTTCGCGAAGCGCGTCGCGCAGGCGATGGACTTCGCGCTCGCCCCGCTCGATGCCGCCGGCTTCGCCGCGCTGCTCGCCGCCCGCGCCGGCCGGCTCGGGCTG